>JAMWDD010000035.1 GCA_023818885.1 Candidatus Omnitrophota bacterium
CAGGCAGGACAGCCGGCTAACGCATCACCTATTAAGACAGAACCAGAATCCCAAGAAGATACCACTTTAACCAACGAGTGAAAGAGGTAATGATGAAAAAGATATTGATTATTCCCTTGGTTTTTTTTCTTACCGGTTGTGGCTACACCACGCGTTCGCAAGTGATGGAAAGATACAAGACCATCTATATCCGTCAATTCCAAAATAAGATTGATATGACTTCTGAATCTTCCGCCAGCCGTCGGCTAAAGACATATTATCCGGCAATAGAAACCGAGCTTACCAAGGCAGTGATAGAGCGATTTATCTGGGATGGTAGTATGCGGCCTACAAGAGAGGAGGACGCGGACTTAGTCCTAAAAGGCGAGGTTACTGAATTCAGGCGCGATGCGCTAAGTTATATTGAAACTACTAAAGATGTGGAAAAATATCGCATCAGTTTAGTGGTGAATATTTCGCTTATTGATAAGAAAGAAAATAAGCTACTCTGGCAGGAGAGCAATCTAGTGGGTGATACTACCTATTTTACCCAAGGTCAATTTGCCCAGACTGAGGAGTCAGCCATCCAGCAGACAGTTAGAGACCTGGCGCGCCGGATTGTTGAACGGGTAGTTGAAGATTGGTAAGCAATGGTCTATTTATTTTATGGCGAGGATGAGATTGCAAAAAAACGTAGTTTAGAAAGCCTCAAAAAAAAATTCTTAAATCCCGCCACTTTAGAATTTAATTTCGACCTTCTCCATGCAAAAGAAACCGACCTTTTGGTCTTGCAAGAAATCTTGTCTCGCATTCCCCTCGATTCACCTCGCCGAATCGTAATCATCAAAGATACCTTAAGGTTATCCCCCAAGATTAAGGATTTCTTAATTGGTTATGTAAAAAAACCAACGGCTGACACTATTTTGATTTTAGATTTATATCAAAGAAAGCCCCAAGATGCTTTCTTAAAGGCAATAATGCCTTATGTTAAAATTTTAAATTTTGGAGAAGCGGAATATGTTTCCACCTTTAAATTATGCGATGAATTAGAAAGAAAAAGAATCACCCCAGCACTCAATATATTACATCGCTTGCTTTCTTGCGGAGAAAAAGCTGAGCGGATTTTAGGAGGATTACGTTATCATTGGGAAAGGAATACCGCGTTGAGTCCTCAGGAGAGGGCAAGGAGATTAAATCTTTTATTAAACTGTGATATAGATATAAAAAGAGGTAGATTAAGGCCGGAATTTTCCTTGGAAAAACTTTTGGTCAATCTATGTTGTTTTTAAGAGTTGTTTTGTGAGGCGTGATTTTTTGCGGCTGGCCGTTCGTTTGTGGATTATACCCCTTTTTGCTGCCTTATCCAGTTTGGAGAAGACCGTTTTGAGGAATACTTTTGCCTCGGAAACATTTTTTGCTGTCAAAAGCGCCTGAAATTTTTTGATAGTTTTTTTGAGGTCTTGTTTAATCTTTAAATTACGCAGGCGTCTTTTTTTATCCTGACGTTGCTGTTTTAGAGAACTCCTTCGTCTTAAGGCCATATTTACTCCTTTTTAGGATTTTTAAATATAACACAATAAAATTAAGATGTCAACACATAAAGCAATTGCCAAATCAACGCTCATCATTAGTTTCGCGACTGTCTTATCGCGGATTTCGGGGTTTATCCGCGATATGTTGATTGCTAATTTCTTTGGCACGGGTATGGCAGCAGAAGCATTTGTGGTGGCCTTTAGGATTCCCAATGTCCTGCGCGAGCTAGTAGGAGAGGGTGCAGCCAATGCGGCATTTGTGCCAGTATTTTCTGAATATCTCTACCGCAAAGAAAAAGAGGAGTTCTGGAGGGCAGTTGGGATTATGTTGTTAGTTGTTTTTTTGGTCTTAGGCATTTTTTGCGTGGGAGGTATTTTATTTTCTGGCGCAATTGTGCGACTCATTGCCCCGGGTTTTAGGCGTTATCCGCAAAAATTATTCCTGACTGTTCGCTTAACGCGCATCACCTTTTCCTATATTTTGCTGGTGGGTCTGACTGCCTATCAGATGGGGGTTTTACATACCTTTAAATCTTTTCTTACGCCGGCCCTTGGTCCGTGTATGTTAAATATTGGTATGATTTTAAGTTTACTTCTGGCAGTAAACTTTATGTCGGAGCCGATTGTTGGGCTGGCGATAGGAGTGTTGATGGGCGGAATAATGCAGTTAGCAATTCAACTTCCTTCAATGTATCGGCTGGGCTTTAGATTGTCTTCGGTTAGTTTAAAATTAAATTTTCGGCATCCGGCAGTAAAGAAAATTGGAAAACTCCTTACCCCTCGCCTCTTAGGTTCAGCCGTATATCAGCTGAATATATTTTTTGATACCATGCTTGCTTCTTTATCTAATATCGTTGGTTTAGGTGGGGTGGCAGTGATCTACTATGCCAACCGACTTGTTCAATTACCCCTGGCGGTCTTTGGTTTTGCAATTTCTTCGGCAGCATTGCCGACGATGTCCCAGCAGGTGGCGGGAGAGGATATTGCCGGGCTTAAAAAGACCCTAAATTTTTCTTTAAAGGCAATATATCTGGTGATCTTTCCCGCTAGTTTAGGCTTGATTATGCTGGCACTGCCGATCGTGACGGCCCTATTTCAGAGGGGAAGGTTTGATGTTTCTGCCGCTAATATTACTGCGCAGGCCTTGATTTTTTATGCCGTAGGGCTCCTGGCTTTTTCCGGGACAAAGATTCTGGTTTCTGGTTTTTATTCTCTGCAAGATACCCTCACCCCTATGCGTTCTGCCGCGATGGCCTTGGCCATAAATGTCATTTTGGATATTATACTCATCTTTCCTTTAAAGATTGTTGGCCTTGCCTTGGCGAGTTCTTTGTCTGCTGGTTTTAATTTTTTTAATCTGCTGCATTTTTTGAACAAAAAAATCGGCACGGTGATACATAGAGAAACACATGTTTTTCTCTTAAAAACAAGTTTTGCTGCCTTGGTGATGGGCATTGCCATTCATTTTATCTGGCAGTATCTTTATCAAGGCCTTTGCCTTTATCTTGCCTTGGGCTTAACCATATTTTGCGCAATATTGATTTATGGCTTTGCTTGTCTTGCCTTGAAAATAAAAGAAGTATATAAATTGATCCGATGGATATTCAGAAGAGAATAAAGGAACTCCCTCCTTCACCCGGAGTTTACATCTTTAAAGACAAAGCCGGAAAAATTTTATACATCGGCAAGGCAGCGAATTTAAAAAAACGCGTGAATTCATATTTTACGCGTTATCTTTCTACTAAAACGCAAAGCATGGTTTCTCAGATTGCGTCTATAGATTATGTTTTGACTCCCACGGAAGCCGCTGCCCTCATTAAAGAAGCGGCGATGGTAAAAGAGTATCTTCCCCGCTACAATGTGGCGCTACGCGATGACAAGAGTTTTCCCTTAATCCGCATTACCGATGAAGACTATCCGCAGATTTCTATTTGCCGCAAGAAAAAAACTCTTAATGAAAAAGCACGTTATTTCGGTCCTTATCCCAATGCCGGATTGCTGCGTCAGGCACTCAAGATTATCCGGCAGGTCTTTGGTTTCCGCACCTGTAAGACGCTTCCTAAAAAAATCTGTCTTTACGGCCGCCTAAATCTTTGCCCGGCACCTTGTATAGGAAAAATCAAAAAAGAAGATTATAAAGAGATTATTGATAACATTGTGCTTTTTTTAGAGGGTAAACAAGACGCACTTATCCAGCGATTACTGGCCACAATGAAAAAATTATCACAAGAGAAAAGATACGAAGAAGCCGCCCGAATCCGCGATCAGATTCGTGCACTCAGTGCACTAAAAAAGGAATCAATTGAGCAGGATTTTATCTCGGAACTGGAGGATTTTAGGCAGAAGATCGGGCTTTTAAAATTACCGGAGCGGATTGAGGCCTTGGATATCTCCAATATCTTGGGAAAAGAAGCAACCGGTAGTGTGATTTCCTTTTTTAAGGGCTTACCCGATAAAAGTAATTATCGCCGTTTTCGGATAAAAGAAGTAAAGAAAATAAATGATTATGCTATGCTGAGGGAAGTGGTGAGGCGCAGATACAGCCGTTTAAAAAAAGAAAATAAACAATTTCCTGATTTGATACTTATCGATGGCGGAAGGGCGCATCTGCTTGTGGCTAAAAAAGAATTGTCAAAATTAGGCCTAGATATTCCGCTGGTGAGTGTGGCAAAAGAAAAAGAAAATATCTATCTCCTTGGCAGAAAAGAGCCTTTACGTCTTGACTTCAATTCTCAGGCACTCCATCTCATCCAAAGAATCCGCGACGAAGCGCATCGCTTTGCCTTAAGTTACCATCGGCTATTGCGGAGAAAGAAGATAATTAATGCATAAGCAGGCCGGACAGATCAGTTCTTTTGCCAAAAAAGTTTATAAGGCGGTACTGAGTATTCCTTTGGGTGAGGTGCGTACTTATAAATGGGTGGCAGAAAAAATCGGCCGACCCCAAGCAGCAAGAGCAGTCGGGCGCATTTTAAAAAATAATCCTTTTCCTTTAATTATTCCTTGCCATCGCGTAGTCAAATCTTGTGGTTCGCCGGGAGGTTATGCCTTTGGCGGCGAGAAGAAAAAGAAGCACTTATTAGAACTTGAGCGACAAATAAAGGAATTCATGCTATAATATATAAAATTGAAATATACGGAGTGAGCGATGCATATCAAAGAGATGTTAAAGATAATGGTAGAAAAGGATGCCTCGGATTTGTTTTATCGGGCTGGCGGCCAGCCGCGGGCAAGGATAGACGGAAAGGTTATGGTAATTAACGAAAAGATCCTTACCGTGGAAGATGTAAATCGCGCCGTCCAAGAGCTTACCAATGAACAACAGAGGGAGTATTTTAAGAAAAATTTAGATGTAGATTTTGCTATTTATCTGGATGAATTTAAACGCCGTTTTCGGGTAAGTATCTTTATGCAGCGTAACTGGCCTGCCCTCGTTATTAGAAATGTGCGCAGTTGTGTTCAGACATTTGAAGAATTGAATCTCCCGGCAGAGATATTGAAAAAGTTGAGTTTGGAAAGACGCGGGCTGGTTCTTTTAACCGGAAGCGCAGGAAGCGGCAAATCCACAACCATCGCGGCAATGATTGAATACATCAATACCCACGCACAAAAACACATTCTTACGGTAGAAGAGCCGATTGAGTTTACTTTCAAAGACAATCTCTCGGTGATTAATCAAAGAGAACTGGGTTTAGATGTGAGCACTTATGCGGTGGCCCTGCGGGCGTTTACTCTGCAAAGCCCGGATGTCATCTTTATTGGCAATATCCGCGACAGCGAAACCATGCAGGCAGCGCTCACCGCGGCAGAGACCGGCGTATTAGTTTTAAGCACATTGCATACCGTAAACGCACCTCAAACCATTGAGCGGATAATTAATTTCTTTCCACCCCATCAGCATCAGGAGATGCGGCAACAGTTGTCTTTACTGCTTAAAGGAGTAATCTCTTTAAGGCTTCTGCCCAGAAAAAGCGGTCAAGGTAGAATCCCTGCTTATGAGGTGATGCTGCTTACGCCCACTATCTCCCGCTTGATTCGGGAAGGCAAAACCTATGAGATACCGCGTTTTATTGAAGAAGGTCAGATCTTTGGTATGCAGTCCTTTAATCAGTCATTGGTAAGTTTGGTAAAAGAGGGCAGGGTGAGCGAAGAAGTGGCAGCGGAGTTTTCCGATAATCCTGACGAATTCTCCCTTCTCCTGAAAGGTATAAAACGCACATAAAATGCCTGAAGAATTGAACGCGTTAGCAAAAGAGATTGAAAGACGGCTTTTACAGCTAAGGGGGTTTCTTTGATATTGATCAAAAGAAAAAGCGCATTGAAGAATTATCTGTTCAGATGTTGAGGTCTGGCTTCTGGGATGACCTTCAGGAATCAAGTAAAGTAGTAGGCGAGTTAAAAAAACTAAAAACCGACGTAGAGACCTTTGAAAGATTTAAGCAAAAACATCAAGAGTTACTTGAATTGCTTGCGTTGTTAAAAGAAGAAGACAAGGATTTGGCCGCCAATATAAGCAACGAACTTAGAGCCCTCCTTAAAGATTTAGAGAATTTAGAATTCAGGTCCCTTTTAAGCGGAAAATTTGATATTAATAATGCCATCCTTAGCATAAACGCCGGTGCGGGTGGAACAGAGTCCTGTGATTGGGTGGCGATGCTGAGCCGGATGTATCTGCGCTGGGCAGAAGAAAAAAAGTATGAAGTAAAGACCTTGGATATCCTGCCGGGTGAAGAGGCAGGGATAAAGAATGTCACCTATTTGATTGAGGGAGAATACGCCTTTGGCTATTTAAAAGCCGAACGGGGAGTGCACCGGCTGGTGCGCATTTCCCCTTTTGATGCGAACAAACGCCGGCATACCTCTTTTGCCTCGGTAGATGTGATTCCCGAGGTAGAAGAAGATATAGAATTGGAGATTGATGAAAAAGACCTGAGGATTGATGTTTATCGCTCAAAGGGTGCCGGCGGTCAGAGCGTCAATACGACGGATTCAGCGGTTAGGATTACCCACCTGCCCACCGGGATTGTGGTGCAGTGTCAAAACGAGCGCTCCCAATATCAAAATAAACAAGTGGCGATGAAGGTATTAAAGGCACGCCTTTATGAGTTAAAACTTAAAGCACAAGAAGAGGCCTTTCAAAAACAATATGGCGGAGAGAAAAAAAAGATTGAGTGGGGCAGTCAGATCCGCTCCTACATTATGCATCCCTATAATTTGGTCAAAGACCATCGCACTGGATACGAAACTGGAAATGTTAATGCAGTAATGGATGGCAAAATTGATGCATTTATTGAGGCATATTTAAGGGGACGTTTCCCTACGCAATAACTTATTGATATATAATGAGTTATAAGTAACCCTTTTAATAACCTTTTAATAAATTTACAAATTTTAAGCGCAGGTAGAAATTAAAATGGTATGTGCGTAAGGTATTGTATTATAATGACTTAAGAGGGAGGGAAACGTCCCCATGATGGGATTTATTCGCGAAAATTTAGTGAGGCAAAAACAAAATTATATCCGGCGCAATTTTCCTAATGTAAATATTATTTTACACAAGGATATCCCCGCCCCTTCTTTAAATAAGATTGTGGAATTAAGTCGTCTGGTAAGTATAATCAATTCTTTCGAGCCCGAGATAGAGAAGCTTTCGGATGAGCAGTTGCGAAAAAAAACTGAGGAATTTCGCAGCCGGATTTTAGAAAAAAGCAAGGTCTTAGAGCCCCAATTGAGAGAATGGGAAGAAAAACTCATTTCTGTGGCTATCCCGGAGGAAAAAGAGCGGGTTAAAGAAAAAATCAAGAATCTGCGCAATCGTATCTTTGAGGAAGTACTTCCCGAGGCCTTTGCCGTGGTGCGGGAAGTAAGCAGACGCACCATCGGCTTAAGACACTTTGATGTGCAATTATTGGGAGGGATAGTTTTGCACGAAGGAAAGATTGCGGAGATGGCTACCGGCGAAGGGAAAACACTTGTTGCCACACTCCCTGCTTATCTCAATGCTTTGTTAGGTCGCGGGGTACATATTGTTACTGTAAACGATTATCTGGCACGCCGCGACCGCGAGTGGATGGGGCCGATTTATGAATTTTTAGGCCTTAGCGTAGGCGTGATTCAGCATGAGATGAGTGATGAACAGAGAAGGGCTGCCTACCACTGCGATATTACTTATGGCACGAATAATGAATTTGGTTTTGATTATTTAAGGGACAATATGAAATATTCGTTGCAAGATTTGGTCCAGCGGCCATTTTATTATGCGATTGTGGATGAGGTGGATTCTATTTTGATTGATGAGGCGCGCACCCCATTGATTATCTCGGGTCCAGCCGAAGAATCTACGGATAAATATTATACTGCCCATAGATTGGCCGAGCAGTTAAAGGGAAGGAGAATTACAGAGAAGGATGAGATTGAGGCAAAATATAAAGGTATAGATTTGACCAAGGGTTTTGATTACATTGCCGATGAAAAAGCCCACACCATTGCTTTAACCGAAGAAGGCGAAATAAAGGCAAGCCGCATCTGGGGGGTAGAGAGTCTGCATAACATTGATACAATGGAACTTCGCCACCACACTATTCAGGCCTTAAGGGCAAAGGAATTTTTTAAAAGGGATGTGGATTATGTAGTCAAGGATGGCCAGGTGGTGATTGTGGACGAGTTTACAGGAAGGATGATGCCCGGCCGGCGTTGGTCAGATGGCTTGCATCAAGCCGTAGAGGCAAAAGAGGGGTTAAAGATTGAGCGGGAGAATCAAACCCTTGCTACGATCACCTTTCAGAACTATTTTCGCATGTACGAAAAATTAGCCGGGATGACCGGCACTGCCTATACTGAGGCGAATGAGTTTAAGGCAATTTATAAACTGGATGTAGTGGTTCTGCCCACCAACCGGCCGCTCATCCGCCACAATTATCATGACTGCATTTATAAAACCGAAAGAGAAAAATTTAAGGCAGTGGTGGAGGAAATTGTGGATTTGTATAATAAGGGTCAGCCGGTCCTGGTTGGCACAATTTCCATTGATAAGTCCGAGCGGCTTTCCGAGATGTTAAAATTAAAAGGCATTCCTCATCAGGTATTGAATGCGAAATATCACGAAATTGAAGCCCAGATCGTTGCCCAGGCAGGCAGATACAAGGCAGTTACGATTGCTACGAATATGGCGGGGAGGGGAACGGATATCCTTTTAGGCGGGAATCCCGAATATATGGCAAAGAATTTAGCAAAGCAAAGATTTTCTCCGGATGACCCCAATTTCCAAGTAGAGTATAAAAAATTATTGGAGCAATTTAGAAAAGAAACCCAGGCAGAGCATGATAAGGTGGTGAGTTTAGGGGGGCTACATGTTTTAGGCACGGAAAGGCATGAGGCGCGGCGCATTGATAACCAGTTGCGCGGCCGCTCAGGCAGGCAAGGAGACCCCGGCTCTTCGCGTTTTTATGTTTCTTTGGAAGATGACCTGATGCGGCTTTTTGGCTCCGACCGCTTAATCGGCATAATGGATAAACTGGGACTTGAGGAGGGCCAGGTGATCGTTCACCCCTGGGTAAGCCGTTCTATTGAGATTGCCCAGAAAAGGGTGGAGCAGCATAATTTTGAAATCAGAAAACAACTTTTGGAGTATGATAATGTGATGAATAAACAAAGAGAGGTAATCTATCATCAACGGCGCAGCATCTTGGAGAGCGCATCTCTGAAAGAAGATATCTTGACCATCTTTGAAGGGATTTTGGAAGAGGCGATAAATCGCTATCTCCTCGATACAAAAGTAAACCTTGAGCCTCTGCTCAATGAATTGAGATTAAGGTTCGGCCTGGATTTAAAAGTTTCTTCCCCATTTTTGGATAAAGAAGCGGTTAAAGAAGAACTCCTGCATTTGGCCAAAAATGTTTATGAGGAGAAAGAAAAGAATATCGGTAGCCAACTCCTACGGCATTTAGAAAAGATGCTATTTTTGCAGATAGTAGATAGCAAATGGAAAGACCACCTCTATGCCATGGATGCCTTAAGGGAAGGGATTGGTCTGCGCGCCTATGGTCAAAGGGACCCTTTGCTGGAATATCAGCGCGAGGCCTTTAATTATTTTAGGGAGATGACCGATTCTATTCAAGAAGAAGCGGTAGAGAATATTTTTAAACTCCAGCCGCAAAGGGTTGAGGCATTTAGGGGAATATTCACTGCCACACCCCAGGAGTTAGTCCACCAGGAGATATCCTCTTTTGGTGCCTCTCCTTCTGAATCGCCGGAGGCGTCGTCAGGGCAGATATCAATAGCAAAGGTGGCGCCTACCAAATCACCAAGCGGCTTTAAAAAAGTCGGCCGCAATGACCCCTGTCCGTGCGGTAGCGGCAAAAAATATAAAAAGTGTTGCGGTAGATGAAAGTGCGCTTCATAAAAGAAATTTTTCTCTGCATTTTATCGGCAATCTTACTTATCCTTTCCTTTCCCAGATTTGACTTCGGGGTGCTTTCCTGGATTGCATTTATTCCTTTATTTTTTAGCCTCCAGAACAAAAAACCAGTTATCAGATTTTTATTGGCGTATCTGATGGGAATGCTCTTTTTCTTCGGCACCATTTATTGGCTCATCCATGTAACCTTGGCAGGGATGATTGTTCTGGTTTTATACCTCGCCGTTTATTTTGGCCTCTTTGGCCTCATTACTTCTTCATCGCACATATTTTTTCTGCCGGCAGCTTGGGTCTTATTAGAATATTTACGCAGCCATTTGCTTACGGGTTTTGGCTGGGTTTTGTTGGGGCATTCGCAATATCTGAATCCGGCGATAATTCAAATCGCGGATATTACGGGAAGCTACGGGGTTTCATTTTTAATAATGCTGGTAAATGTAAGCATATTTTTTGGGATGAAAGGGAAGGTCAGACCACTCATTGTTAGTTTTATCTGTTTGGCGCTAACTTTGGGTTATGGATATTTTAAACTCAATCAAAAAAGAGAGGGTGAGAAAATCCGCATCGCAGTTATTCAAAGCAATATCCCGCAGGAATTAAAGTGGCGAGAGGAGGAGAAGGAAAAAATTTTAGATAAACACATCGATTTAAGCTTAGCCAGCCGCAGAGATAAACCGGAATTAATCATCTGGCCGGAGACCGCACTTCCTTTAGTTTTAAAGTTTAATCCTTATATTCTAGGTTCAATTAAGGCCTTTGCCCAGGCAATAAAGACACCTTTACTCCTTGGCACCCTGCGCTACGAAAATAAAAATTATTATAATAGCGCGGTTTTGTTTTCTGACCGTGGTTATATTGTCCAGTATTATGATAAATTGCACCTGGTGCCTTTTGGGGAATATATCCCTTTGCGTAAATACCTGCGTTTTTTGGAAACCATCGTTCCC
>JAMWDD010000036.1 GCA_023818885.1 Candidatus Omnitrophota bacterium
GTTTTAGACCCAACGATATCTTACCGGCTTCTTTATCAATATTAAGTACCATAACATCAATCTTATCGCCAATCGCCACTATTTCTGACGGATGACTTATTTTAGACCAAGACATATCGGTAATGTGTAACAATCCATCTATTCCTCCCAGGTCAATAAATGCCCCGAAATCAGCAATTCCTTTTACGGTTCCGGTATAGACCTCGCCGATTTTTAATTCCTGCCAAAGTTTTTCCCTCGCAAGTTCCTTATCCTTCTGTACTGCCTCGCGTCGGGAAATAATAAGACTGTGCCTTAAATTATTTATCTTTATAATTTTAAATTTAAAGGTATTGTTTAAGATATCCTTATCGGACATTCCTTTAAAGGCAGAAAGGGAGAGAGGCAAGAATCCTTCAATACCCATAATATCCACTAAAAATCCACCTTTTATTTTTCTCTTTACCCTTCCATCAACTAAATCTTCCTGCTGATAATTTAAAAGCACTTTATCCCAACCTTTAATCCGCAAGGCCTTTTGTCGCGAAAGTTGAACCATGCCTGAATCATCTTCAAGAGAATCAACATACAATTCTACTTCCCGACCCACTTCCAGTTCTTCCGGGCTAAATTCAGTTGTTGGAATCAATCCTTCAGATTTAAAGCCGATATCAACCACAACTTCTTTGTCATTAAAACTGACGATTTTGCCTTTAATGATTTTTCCTTCTTGAATAACCTTGATGCTTTCTTCATAAAGTTTTGCTAATAATTCTTTTTCTTGCGCTGTTTGTTTTGTTTCGGTCATTTTATTCAATCCTCCTTTATTATAAAAATAGACTCTCGCAAAAATATAATAAGTAACGGAATCTCTTTTATGCGAGTTGATTAATACCGATCATAATCTTCTTAGCAATTTCTTCGTACGACTTTCCCTTGTCTATAAGAATTGGTTCGCCAAATCTTACTGCAAGGGGTGTAAATTTTATACTTGTAGTTCCTTTCGGCAGGGCCTTTTCTGTCCCCTGTATAAATGCCGGAATAACCGGAACCTCTGCCTTTGTCGCTAAAAAACCTATGCCTGGTTGTGGTTCTAATCCACCGCGCGTTCCTGCAGGAAATACTACCAAGGCCTTCCCATCCTGCAGACGCCTTAACGCCTCCTTCAATGCAGATTTATCGGCGGTATCCCTGACTACAGGAAATGCGCCGAGGGAACTGATTAGCCAACTAAAAAATGGATTTTTAAAAAGGTCGTGGCGGGCAAAAAAATTAAGTTGCCTTACCGCTGCCACGCCGAGAACTACCGGGTCAAGAAAACTTAAATGATTACTAGCCAAAATAAAACCGCCTTTTTTAGGAATATTGTTTCTTCCGCTTACCTTAATGCGAAAAAATATCTTAAAAATCAATACACAAATTAGCCGTAAAATCCTATAAAGCATACCGCCTGAGCAATTCTTTGCCAAAATCCAGGTATCGCTTTGACCGGGCTATACTCTTTGTCTCAGCATAAATGCGCACTAACGGTTCAGTTCCGGAAACGCGGAGCATCAACCATGATTCATCAGCAAGAATAAACTTAATACCATCATAATCTTTTACCTTTACCACTTCCGTGCCAAGAATATTTCTTAGGGATTTAAGGCGGTTTATATCCAATTCCACTTTGCTTTTTACTTTTAAGTCCTGGCGCAGATAAAAATATCTTCCATATTCCTTTTCTATTTTTTCCAGAATCGATAATATTGGCTTTTTGCGATAAAGCATCATCTCCAGTAGCAACAATCCTGCCAAGGTTCCGTCGCGTTCAGGGATATAATTCTTAAATCCTATGCCGCCTGCCTCTTCTCCGCCAACCAAAATATCCTGGCGCACCATTAAATCTGAAATATATTTAAATCCAACCGGCGTCTCAAATAACTTGACATTTTTTTTCTGGGCAATATGCTCAAGCATCGTTGTGCCACAAATAGTTTTGACCAGGCCGCCAGAAAAAGCGCGGTCTTCCAGCAGATGTAAAAAGAGGAGTCCTAGAATTTTTTGAGGTGGTATATAAATTCCTCCCGGGCCGATTGCGGCAATTCTATCGGCGTCGCCATCAAGCACAAGGCAGAGGTCAAACTTTTCCCTTTTCATACGTTTAATGGTATCCTTCAGATTCTCAACCACCGGCTCAGGCCGCAGTCCGTCAAAAGAAGGATTTATATTGCTGCGCATAAATTCTAATTTGATTTTTGTCCCTTTAAGCACCTCTGCAATAAATTTATTGCCACTGCCGTACATTACATCTACCAAAACTCTGTAAGTGGCATTTCTAAATTTCTTAAGGTTAATATACGAACGCAAAAAAGCAACATAAGCATCAGTTAAATTCTCTTTTTTTATCAGCCCGTCATCTGCCTTGGCGATAATATTAGGGTCGTAATCTTTAATATTTTCTTCCACGCCTTTGGTGATCTCCGTACCCGCCGCCTGCCCTAAAGAGGTTTTGATTTTTATGCCGTTATATTCACCCGGATTGTGAGAGGCGGTAATCATTATACCGGCAGTAAAATTTCTTTGCTTTGCAGAAAAACTTACTACTGGCGTAGGAACCGCTTTGTCAGAAAGCACAACTGAAATATTATTTGCCGCTAATACCCGACTTACCAAATTCGCATATTTATCAGATAAAAAGCGCGTATCATAACCAACCACAAACTTAAGCCCAGTGCAACCTTTGGTCTTTTTGTAATAATCAGCAATTGCCTGAGTGACTCGGATGACATTTTCAAAAGTAAAGTCATCGCTCATAATCCCTCGCCAGCCATCAGTGCCAAATTTTATTTCATGCATTTTTTATCCTTTCTATTGCCTGTCTATAATTTTTAGATTTAAAAATATAACTACCGCAAGCCAAAATATTTGCGCCTGCATCTTTTACTAACTTTGCGGTTTTATCATTTATACCACCGTCAACCGAAATATCGCCAGAAAAAATTTCTCTTAATTTCCTTATCTTAGGTAGAACTGAAGAAATAAATTGCTGTCCGCCAAATCCGGGATTAACACTCATTACCAAGACAAAATCAGCACTCTTTAAATACGGGATAATTTTCTTAAGCGGGGTAGCCGGATTTAATGAAATCCCAAATTTAACTTCGCTAAATTTTGTTTTTTGAATTTTAAATTTTGCATTAGAAATTGTCTCGGCATGTAAGGTAATCATATCACTGCCTGCCTTAATAAAATCCTGCACATAATTCTGTGGCTTCTCAATCATCAGGTGGACATCTAAAGGTAGGCGGGTAATCTTTCTTATGTCCCTTACCACACAAGGCCCGATGGTTATATTGGGGACAAAATGCCCATCCATTACATCCACATGGATTAAGTCACATCCTGCTTCCTCTGCTTTCTTGATATCCTTTCCTAAATGCGCAAAATCGGCAGATAATATAGAAGCCGCTACTAATACCTTCATTTGTAAAGACCCTTTTTTTGAATATAGTTAATTACACGGTCAGGCACAATGTATCTAATGGAACTATTATTTTTTATCTTCTGTCTAATCGTAAATGCGCAGACATCCAAGGCGTTAATGGGAATGGTAATTATTTGTTGCGGTAGATTTTCTAAGGGATATCCTGGCCGCGTGGCCACAACAAATTTGGCTATCTGAAAAACATCACCGATATCCTTCCATTCATTTAGATATTTTAAGAGGTCTGAACCCGTAATAAAATATAACTCATCCTTTGGATAAATCTTGTGCAATTCTTTTAAGGTATCTACAGTATAAGATTTGCCACCTCTTTTTATTTCTATGTCGGAAACACTAAATTTTTTATTTCCTTTTATAGCAAGTTTAAGCATCTTTAGACGTTCTTTCGCCGCGATTATCTCGCCATCGTCCTTATGGGGTGGGAAATTGGTTGGCACAAAGATGATTTTATCTAAAGATAACTTTTCCATGACCTGTTCGGCTAAAATCAGATGACCGATATGAATAGGATTAAAGGTACCGCCTAATATACCAATTTTCATTTTCTTATCTGTCCTTCTCCAAAGACCATATACTTATATGTAGTCAATTCTTCCAAGGCCATGGGTCCGCGGGCATGTAGTTTATCCGTACTGATTCCTATTTCTGCACCCATGCCAAATTGATAACCATCGGTAAAACGCGTGGAGGCATTCACATACACACAGGCAGAATCTACCAGATTTAAAAAACGTAAGGCGTTAGAATAATCGTCAGTTACGATAGCATCCGAATGGTGCGAACCATAGGTATTGATGTGTTCAATGGCTTCCTCCAAACTATCCACAATCTTAATGGATAGGATAAGGTCCAGATATTCTGTAATCCAATCTTTTTCGGTGGCTTTCTTTATGCCCTTTAATATCTTGCGTGTTAAAGGACAACCGCGCAGTTCCACACCTGCCTCTATGAATCTCTTTCCCATATGCGGTAGGAATCTGACAGCAATATCTTTATGCACCAACATCGTTTCCATCGCATTACATACCCCTGGCCGCTGGACTTTAGCATTAAAGCAAATTTCTTCTGCCATATTGAGATTGGCAAATTCATCCACATAGACATGACAAATACCTTTGTAATGCTTAATCACCGGAATCAAGGAATTTTTGGTTACTTCTTTAATCAAACCCTCTCCACCACGTGGAATTACCAAATCGATATATTCATTCATCTTTAAAAGCAGATTTACAACTTTGTGTTCGGGAGTTGAGATTATATTGATTGCTCCCTCAGGCAATTTGTATTTTTTTGTAATTTTCTCTAAGACCTGATAAATAGCCAAATTTGATTTAAGGGCCTCGCTTCCGCCGCGCAAAATTACGGCGTTTCCGGCTTTTAGACACAAACCGATGCAATCGGCAGTGACATTAGGACGTGATTCATAAATAATCAGAACCACACCAATCGGAACTCTCACCTTATGTATTACCAAGCCGTTAGGCCGCTTCCACGCCCGAATCTCCTCGCCTACCGGGTCATTAAGCCGGGAGATCTCTCTTAGCGAATCTGCCATCTCTTTGATGCGCTGGTCATTTAAACGCAGCCGATCAATCAGCGCAGCCGATAAGCCCTTTCTTTCCGCGGCTTGTAAATCTATTTTGTTTTCCCGCTTGATGTATTCCTTCTCTTCTTCTAAAATCTTAGCCATCTGCTGTAAAATATGATTCTTCAGATCCGAGGAGATCTCAACCATTTTGTAAGCTGCTTTTCTTGCCCTTTTAGCGATGTCTAAAAGTTCGGAATTTAGATTCATTTCTTTACTACTAGATTATCCCGATGCACTATCTCTCTATGATATCTCTTACCCATAATCTGCTTTAATTCTTGGCTTGCCACGCTAACTATACCCCGCGCACAACAGATATTATCCATACCACATATTTCTACCACATCGCCGGCATTAAAATCACCTTCCAAATCCACAATCCCAGGTGAAAGCAAACTGCGGTTATTCTTCACAATCGCTTCTTTTGCGCCGTCATCAATAATAATCTTTCCTTTTGCGCGGGCGTTAAAGGCGATCCAGCGTTTTCTTTCCGGTAGTCCTTTTTTCGGTAAAAACAATGTGCCATATTTTTCCGGTGCTTCTAAAATCTGCATAATAATATTATCTTTATGACCATTAGCAATTACGCAAGGAATGCCCGAATCAATTGCAATCTCTGCTGCCTCTATCTTTGTAACCATCCCTCCTATGCTGGTCTTTTTAGTAGTAGGGGAAGCGAGTTCCTTAATCTGATGGGTAATCTTTTCTACAATATGAATAACCTTTTTATTTTTATCTAAAAGCCCATCTACATCGGAAAGAATAATTAATATATCTGCGGAAATCAAACTTGCCACTAAAGCAGAGAGCTTGTCATTGTCTCCAAATTTAATTTCATCGGTTGAGACCGCATCATTCTCATTGATAATGGGAACAATTCTATCCATCTTCAACAGAGTCAACAAAGTATTCTTTGCGTTTAGACTTCTTTTGCGGTCAGCAAAGTCATCGCGGGTAAGGAGTATCTGGGCAGTGCGATAACCCCTTTTTTCAAAGGCATTGCGATAGATATTCATCAATTCATTTTGTCCGATACTCGATGCAGATTGTAGAAGTACAAGTTCCTTGGGCCTCTGTTTTAAGCCCAGTAAATGCATTGCCGAGGCAATCGCACCTGAAGAAACCAAAACCACCTCTTTACCGCTATCGGCTAAAGACGATACCTCTCTGGCTAAATCCTGGAAAAGCTTTGAGTTTATTATCTTTGGAGAAGGATATAAAAGACTGCTTCCAACCTTAATAACAATTCTTCTATAATTTTCTCCTGATTGCTTCAATTAATTCCTCCAGCCCTTGTTTTTGCAAAGCAGAAATCGGATAAACTTTCTTTTTGGTTATCCTCCTGAATCGGTCCAGATTTGCCTGGGCAGATTCTAAATCCATCTTATTTGCCACAATGAGTTGAGGCTTTCTTGCTACTTCGCGACTGTATAATTTTAATTCCTGATTTATAACCTTATAATCATACACGGGATCTCTGGCGTCTTGGCCAGCCATATCAATTAAATGCACTAAAAGGCGAGTTCTCTCCACGTGCCGTAAAAATTTATCGCCCAAGCCCTTTCCTTGTGAAGAACCCTCAATAAGACCGGGTATATCCGCAATAACAAAGGAACCTTCCTCTGTCTCTACCACCCCCAAAACTGGCGTCTTAGTAGTAAATGGGTAACTGGCTATCTTCGGATGGGCATTGGAGACCGCGGAAATCAGAGTGGATTTGCCGGCATTAGGAAAACCAATAATGCCTACATCCGCAATCAGTTTTAAATCAAGGATTACTGACCTTTCTTCACCCGCTTCACCCGCTGTTGCTGGACACTTGTGTCGATTGCCCAAACCACCTTTGCCACCTTTAGCCGCGATAACGGATAAACCATCTTCATTAAGGTCGCGTAACCTTAAACCCGTTTCTTTATCTATGACTACCGTTCCTACCGGCACACGGATAATTAAATCCTCGCCCGCCTTACCTTTTTTCCCTTTGGAAGAGCCGTGGCTACCAGAGGGAGCGCGGAATTCATGCCTAAACTTAAAATCATAGAGCGTATAAAGGTTTTTATCCGCACGGATGACTATGTCCGCGCCTTTTCCGCCATCTCCACCATCAGGGATGCCGCGGCGCGTATATTTATCACGGTAAAAGCTTTGACAACCCTTTCCGCCATCGCCTGCCTTTAAGTGAATTTCTGCATGGTCAATGAACATCAGTTTAAAATTTATGCCTCTTTTCCAATCTCAATTTCTTTAATTTTAATTTCACTTAATTGCTGCCGATGGCCTTTTTTCCAATGACTAGATTTACGGCGCCGGTATTTATAGGAAATTACCTTCTTGCCTTTTATATGCCTTAAAACCAAGACCTTGACTTTGGCACCTTTTATATAGGGCTGGCCGACTTCTATTTCTTTGTCTTTGGAAACCAAAAGGACCTTGTTTAAAGTAGTATCTTTTCCTTCGGCTTCTTTTATTCTTTCAACTGTAATCACATCATCTTTTTTTACTGTATATTGTTTTGCCCCAACCTCAATTATTGCATACATTTACTTCTCTCCTTTTTTGTAAAATTTAAGAAAATTATATTAACATATATTAAAGTAAACGTCAAGATAATAAATGGCGGGATTTATGGAGATTAGAGCTTTTTCAAGAACTTTGCTTCTTCTTTATAAATTTCGTCAATCTCTTTTGTGTTTAAGCCAGCGTCTAAGCCAATCTGCCTAAGCTCTGGGGGCGTGATTATATCTTGAGGAGAGTGACTATCTGTATTGATAATGAGTTTTGCGCCAAACTTTTTCGCCTGTCTGACTAAATATTCATTGGTTTGACAATGTCCGTGGCGGCTGGTTAATTCCAGAAACACCCCGCGTCTTTTTGCCAGCTTCACATCATCCGCTGAAATCAGGCCCGGATGCGCCAGAATATCAATCCCGGATTCAATGGCTTTTTTGTTGGTGCCTTTGACTACCGGCTCAACCACGGTTTCACCATGACCTACAATAACTTTAATGCCGTTTGCGCGGGCATATTTTACCAAGGGCTTAAATTGTTCAGGCGGAATATGGGTTAATTCTATTCCGGGAAATATTTTAATCCGATTTTTCGGCCAGACGCGGCAAAATTCCACAATTTCCGAAACCACGCGTTTGATATTGGCCATATCCACATGGTCGGTGATAGCGATAACTTTATAACCCTTTGCCTCAAATCTGCGGGCTATTTCCGAAGGCAGTAATTCGCCGTCGCTTAATAAACTGTGGCAATGTAAATTATACATAGAAATAATTATATATTCGTCAAGGATTTATGGCAAGATATTTTACAGTTTTTCAGGATGGTGTTTGACTACTTCGGCTTTAACCATATAAATCACATCTTCGGCGATATTTGTGGCGTGGTCACATATGCGCTCAAGAAAACGCGCGATTAAAAGAAGCTGGACGGCCCGGGGAGCGGTTTTGCCGTCTTTTACCATATAATCCTCAATAAGTTCTTTTTGAATCAGGTTACGTAATTGATCCGCCTCTGGATCCATGAGCAAAACTTTTCGAGCCAGTTCAATATCTGCTTTTATAAAAGAATCTATGGTCATTTTCACCATTTCTTGAGCCACTACAGTTAATTTCGGTATATCAATCAAAGGCTTTAACAATGGCTTATCTACTAGCTCCAGCGTGCGCTGCGCAATATCCACGGCGATATCGGCTATCCTCTCCAATTCAGCATTTATCTTCATCCCGGTAGTGATAAAACGCAGGTCCCCTGCCATCGGCTGATACCTGGCAATTATGTCTATGCATTTTTCATCAATCTCTAATTCCAAGGCATCGATAGAGGTATCTTTTTCTATCACGTCCTTTGCCAAATCCTTATTGCGGTCTTTCAGGGCCTCAATAGATTTAAAAATCGCTTCTTGGGTAAAATTGCCCATTTTCAATATACTGGCGTTTAATTCTTTCAATTCTTCATCTAAATGCCTGTGCATTATAACCCCCGGTTAATTTGTTTAATGAGAATCTTTTCGTGAAGCAATTTTTACCTTACGCTCCTATTATACACAAAAACCTGTTCCCTATACAATTTTTATCCGAACCTGCCAGTTATATAATCTTCTGTCCGTTTGTCTTTGGGTGCAGTAAATATCTCCTGGGTCTTGCCAAACTCAATTAATTCGCCTAATAAAAAAAATGCCGTAAAATCAGAAACCCTGGCTGCCTGCTGCATATTATGAGTAACAATCACGATGGTATAATTTTCTTTTAATTGCAGTATCAATTCTTCTATTTTCCCGGTTGAAATCGGGTCAAGACTGGCACAGGGCTCATCAAAAAGAATGACCTTAGGTTCCACTGCCAGGGCGCGGGCAATACAAAGTCTCTGCTGCTGGCCGCCGGATAATTTTAAAGCATTGTCACGCAGTCGATTTTTTACCTCTTCCCATAAGGCGGCTTTTTTAAGCGCGTCAATTACCTTTTCTTCAATAAAATATTTATCTCTGATACCGTTTACCTCCAGGCCATAACTGATATTTTCATAGATGGTTTTTGGGAAAGGATTTGGCTTTTGAAAAACCATGCCGACCATCTTCCTGATTTCTGAAGGGTCAACCGAAGGATCGGTAATGTCCTGCTGGTCAAGATAAATTTTTCCCTCCAGCCGCGCATGGGGAATCAGTTCATTCATCCGGTTAATTAAGCGTATAAAAGTGGATTTACCGCATCCTGATGGTCCAATAATCGCAGTTACCTGATTGGCGCAAATTTGCATATTGATATTTTTTAGCGCCTGGGTTTGGCCGTAAAAGAAATTCACATTTTCTGCCCTAATTACTTTTGCGCAAACATTATTCATCCTATTTTCCTTTGTTTTTGCCTGATAATAATCGCTGCTGATGAAAACGACAATACGAAAGCCAAAAGTATGAGGCTACAACCATAGGCAATCCTCGCCTGAGCCTCCGGATGAGTGCCTTCAGTCATCAGCGCGTATATATGATAAGGCAGTGCCATTACCTCAGAAAAAATGGACTTAGGGTATCCCTTCACATAAAATGCCGCGGCAGTAAAAAGTATGGGTGCGGTTTCTCCGGCAATCCTGCCGATACTTAAAATCACACCGGTTAATATGCCGGGCAGCGCGCAAGGCAAAACAATCTTTCTTATCGTCTGCCAGCGTGTAGCGCCCAGGGCAAGCGATGCCTCTCTTAAGGACTGCGGAATAGCCATCAACGCTTCCTGACTGGCAGAAATAATTAATGGTAATGCTAATATGCCCAAGGTAAGGCTTCCGGAAAGTATAGATACACCGAAAGCGAAAAATTTTACAAACACTGCCAGGCCGAAAAGCCCAAAAACTACCGAAGGTACACCTGCTAAATTATTTATACTTATCCTGATAATGTTGACTAAAAAACCTTTTGGCGAATACTCGCATAAGTATATCGCACAGGCCAAGCCCAAAGGCAAAGAAAATATGATTGCGCCTAAAACTAAATAAAATGTGCCGACAATTGCCGGAGCTACCCCACCTTTAGTCATGGCTGCGCGTGGAGCCTGAGTAAGAAATTCCCAAGAAATAGCCCTTGCGCCTTTTAGGGTAATAAAAAGAACGATTGCGCTTAAAAATAGTAAGGTTATAAATATACAGATAAATAATGTAACAAATCCTATATTCTGGCTAATATTTTTTCTCATCCTGACAGCCCCAACTTTATCCTGTATCTTCTGCTGATTAACTCCGCAATAATATTAAAAATAAAAGTAATCAAGAAAAG
>JAMWDD010000037.1 GCA_023818885.1 Candidatus Omnitrophota bacterium
AATTTGCTGCGATCAAAGACCCTTTCCAGATAAGACACATAAAGGATGTTTTAAGATTTAAGAGGGGCGATCCTTTACAGATTTTTGACGGTAGAGGCAATATTTATAAAGGCAAAGTTACCTCCTTAAATAAAAACAAAATAGAGATAGAAATTACCCAGAAAGAATTTAAAGCAAAAAAATCGCCTTCGCTTACCTTGGCGGTTGCGATTCCTAAAGATGCAAAGATGGATTACATTGTGGAGAAGTTGACTGAATTGGCGGTAGATAAAATTATCCCCTTGCTTACCGGACGCACGATTGTCAGGTTAGATGAAAATGCAAAGAAAAATAAGGTCCGGCGCTGGCAAAAAATCAGTTTAAATGCAGCAGAACAATCCCAACGGCCTTATCTGGTTCAGATAGAGGAGGTATTGACATTTAAAGAGGTTCTCTTAAGAAGCAAGGATTACGATTTGAGACTCATTCCGACACTTTGGGGAGAGAGAAAAAAAATAAAAGAATTTAGCGCAGATTATAAAAATATTTTAGTGTTTATCGGGCCAGAAGGCGATTTTACTCCTCAAGAGGTTAGTCAGGCACAACGGCTGGGTTTTATTCCCGTGGATTTAGGAGAAACGGTGCTTAAAGTGGATACCGCCGCCATCAGTATCGCTGCCTTCTTTAATTTCCTCAAGACCGTTTCTTCTTAACTTCTTTATTTTCAATGACTTATAGAAGAAGTGTCCCCAATTTTAAAATCCTTACTTTAGGTTGTAAAGTCAATCAATACGAATCCCAACAAATAAGGGAGGCGTATTTAAGGCAGGGTTTTCAGGAATTATTCGATGGAAGACCAGCCGATACCTACATCATTAATACCTGCACAGTAACTCACCACGCCGATCGCGCTTCTTTTGTGCTTATCCGGCGGGCAAAGAGAGAAAACCCGCAAGCCAAGATTTATGTTACCGGCTGTTTAGTAAAGATGGATGCGGCAAAGATAAAAGAAAGATTTCCGGATGTTTCTTTCCTTGACAAGGATGAGTTTAAACAAGGGATTAATGCCTTCTGTGGCCATACGCGGGCCTTTTTAAAAATTCAGGATGGCTGCGATAATTTTTGTTCGTATTGTAAGGTTGCCTTGGTGCGGGGAAAACCGAGAAGTAAGCCCTTCGATGAAGTAATTCATGAGGCGCAAAGATTAGTAGATGCTGGTTTTAAAGAAATTGTCCTCTGCGGCATTTGTCTGGGTAGTTACGGAAAAGATTTCGGCAATGTAGATTTGGTAGATGTTTTAGCTGCCTTAGAAAAAATTAAGGGAGAATTTCGCATCCGTCTAAGTTCTATTGAATTCGGCGATGTCCGCGAGCGCCTGATAAAAAAATTAGAAACATCAAAAAAACTCTGTCCGCACCTACACATCCCCTTACAAAGCGGCGATGACCGAATCCTAAAGTTAATGAACCGCAAATATACGGCAGAAGATTATCTTAAGTTGGTTCAGGAGCTAAAAAGACGCATTCCTCTTTTAAGCATTACCACGGATGTGATGGTGGGCTTTCCGGGTGAGAGCGAAGAAAATTTTAAGAATACAATGCGGCTGTTAAAGGAAATTCAACCTTTACGCACGCACATCTTTAGTTTCTCTCCCCGGCCAGGAACAGCTGCCTGGCAATTGTATCTTAAATCTCAGGTACCATACGGAATAATAAAGAAACGCCTTAAAATTCTAAAAGAATTCACGGATAGACTTTCTTATGAGTTTAAAAAAAAGTTTCAAGGTAAAGAGTTAGTTGTGCTTTCTGAAGGTCAAAGCGGCTACGCCCAGAATTATATTTTGGTGAATCTGGATAAAGACAAAAGCAATGTAAACGAATTCTTTAAGGTAAGATATTAAAAATATCTTGAAAAAGGGGACGTTTCCCTCTTTTATAACTCATTGCTAAATATAAAGTTACGACTACCTTCCTTAAAATTTTCTTAAAAAGCCTACCTTGACATAACCCCTTTTGTATGTTATACTTAAGTATTAATTTTTAAAAAGAAAGGGCTTTCTTTTTATGTTTATTGATTTAGCCAAGCAGTTTAACTGGTTGGATTTCTTTTTCGTAATCCTTTTAATTAGAATATGTTACATCAGCCAGGAACGTGGCGCGTTAGTTGAGGCATTTAAAGTTCTCGGCGTAGTTTTGGGTATCTTAATTTCTTTTGAGAACTTCAATGTCCTGGGTAACTTTATTCAGGAAAAACTCTCGCTGGCGCCAGAATTAATCAATTTTGTCTGCTTTGTGGCGCTTTTGGTCTTTGGCTATTTTATTTCTCTGGTATTCAGGGATTTGGTTTTGAAGTTTATTAAAATCAAAGAAAAATTGGCTTCTCCAGACCGTTTTTTGGCAGTGGCTTTGGGCCTTTTGCGGGTGAGTCTTATCTTTAGCTTAGTTTTAATTGCCTTACGCTTATCCGGGCCAGAAAATTTTCGCAATGACACCAAAAGATCCTATTTAGGTGGCTACTTTATCAATCTTTCGCCTAAAACGCACAGTTTTGTTTTTAATCTCGTGGTTAAGAAATTAAGACCAGATTTTATGCCGAACAAAGCAATTGAAGATATTTTAAAATAGCTTTTTATGCGATTATCCGACTTCTATAATTTAGCGCTTGCCTTAGGTAGAGAAAAAGACCCCCGGCCAAAAACAATTCTAAAAAGAGAATCCGCTTCTCTTTATCCGGATACACAGATTTTATACGGAAAGCCGGATACCCAAGTAAGACGCATCTTGGTAGGAATTGATATTGAGGCGCAGGAAATTCTCCTGGCGGATAGATTGAGACAACAGGGAGGTCTGGATTTGGTGATTTCCCATCATCCCGAAGGTCGCGCCTGGGCAATATTTTATGAGGTGATGAAGTTACAGATAGACATGCTCACAAATTTAGGCGTTCCTTTAAAAGAAGCAGCAGAACTTTTAGAAGAAAGAAAACAGGAAGTAGAAAGAAAGGTCTTGCCGCAAAATCACAATCGCGCAGTAGATGTGGCAGAGTTGCTGGATATCCCCTTTATGTGTATGCATACTGTTGCCGATAACCATGCTCAGTGGTTTATGGATAAACTTTTGAGAGAAAAGAAACCAAAACAATTAGGCGATATCTTGGATATCCTAAAAGAAGTTCCGGAATATAAAATTGCCGCCTCAGAAAATAATCCTCCCCGTATTATTGCGGGTGCAAAGCATGCGGCGGTGGGTAAGATTTATGTGGAGATGACCGGGGGGACTGAAGGTCCAAAAAAGGTTTATGCCAAATTATATAAACTCGGGATAAGGACGCTGGTATGTATGCATTTAAGTGAAGAGCATTTTAAGGAAGTCAAGGATAATGCCTTGAATGTTGTGATTGCCGGACACACTGCCTCGGATAATCTGGGTCTGAATCTGCTTTTGGATAATATAGAAAAAAGAGCAAAGGAAGAATTGCAGGTAATCAACTGTTCTGGATTTAGGAGGGTTAAACGGTAAAATGCCGGGTATTCCGCAAGAAATACTTGATGAAATTTTAAGCCGGGTAGATATTGTAGAAGTCATCTCCAGTTTTATTCCTTTAAAACGCGCGGGTCGTAATTTTAAGGCGCTTTGTCCGTTTCATCACGAAAAGACCGCTTCTTTTATGGTCAATCCGGCAAAGCAGATTTATCATTGCTTTGGCTGTGGCGTAGGTGGCAATGCCTTTAATTTCTTAATGCGTTATGAACGCATTGAGTTTCCTGAGGCAGTAGAACAATTGGCTAAAAAGGCAGGCGTGGTGATACCGAAATATAATTTAGACCGACAGGCGGAAAGTTTAAATTCTTTTCTATATAAGATAAATGAATTAGCCGTGATTTATTACCAGGGCCTCTTAAATTCTTCTGAAGGCCGGATTGCCAAAGAATATTTAATTAAGCGGGGTATAAGGAGCGAAACGATTGAATCTTTTAAGTTAGGTTTTGCAGCGGATAAATGGGATGGGCTTCTCAATTATTTAAGGTCCAAGGAAATCAATTTAAGTTTGTTAGAAAAATCCGGTTTAATCATTCCAAAACAAGGCGGGGGTTATTACGACCGTTTTCGTCAGCGCATCATCTTTCCGGTTTATGATTTAAAGAATCGCATCATTGCCTTTGGCGGTCGGATTTTGCCGTCTAGAGAAAAAGAGATGGAGGTGGCAAAATATATAAATTCTCCGGAAACACCTATTTATGTAAAAGGAAAGAATCTTTTTGGCCTGAATTTTACCAAAGATAATATTGCAAAATTTAATGCAGCGGTAATTGTGGAAGGATATATGGATTTTTTGACTGCCTATCAAGAAGGTATTCCTAATGTGATCGCCTCCCAAGGTACTGCACTTACCACTGAACAGCTAAGATTGCTTAAACGCTACAGCCAAAATGTAGTAATGGTGTTTGATGCTGATTCTGCGGGCCAGACTGCTACCCTGCGAAGTTTAGATGCGTTCTTAGAGGAAGATATGGAGGTAAGGGTGGCAGATTTGCCTTCTGGATTTGATCCTGATACATTTATTCGCAAATATGGCATAAAAGAATTTAGAAAAAGGATTGAAGGAGCAAAAAACCTGTTTGATTATAAACTGGATTTGTTAAGGTCGCGTCTTGACCAAAACAGGGTTGAACATAAAGCAAAGATTGCCAACGAGATGTTAGCCACGATCAGTAAGATTAAGAATGCCGTGCTTAAGTTAGAGTATGTAAGATGCCTGGCCGAGGTGCTGAATTTAAAGGAAGAGGCATTATTAATTGAACTGAAAAAAATAAAGCCTTACGTCAGTGTCTTACAAGAAAAATGTCTTTTAGAAGATAAACTATCAGATATTGACCCCACCGAGAAGCTTTTGCTTAAATTAATGTTAGAGGAGGCCGAGCTCATTGAAGGCCTAAGAGGGCATCTGGAACCAGCGGATTTTCAGAATGAACATATTGCGCGGATTGTTTCCGTTATCTTTGACCTTGCTTCTCAAGGCAGGTCCATTAAGCCAAACAAGTTGATGGCATATTTCTCGGATGAGAAAATTTCTAGTTTTATTGGCGAACTTTTGGTTCCCGACGATACCCTCAGAGGAGTTGAGAGTCGGCAGGAGATTATCCATGACTGTATAAGGAGATTAAAAAATAAGAGATTGCGTTTAAAAAGAGAAGAGCTGCAAGAAGAAATAGAGATTGCCCAGAGAACAAAAGACACGGAGCGTTTAGAAAAATTGATTCAAGATTTTCATCAGTTAACGCGAGGAGGAATTTGAGCAAGATGGCAAAGAAGACGGTTAAAAAAGATATTGCGCGTCTGATTACCTTGGGTAAGCAAAAAGGTTTTTTAACTTATGATGAAGTAAACGACCTTTTGCCGGAAGAACTGTCTTCCACTGAAGATATTGACCGCGTTTTTGACCTCTTGGGTAGCGAGGATATTCAGCTGGTAGAAAGTGAGGACGCCTTTCTTTCCGAAAAAGAGGAACAATCCAAAGCAGAGACACTAGATGAGCATTTAAAAACCGAAGAAAAGGTATTGCCCTTGGATGATCCAGTGAAGATGTATCTTAAGCAGATGGGTTCTATACCTTTGTTATCGCGGGAAAAAGAAATTGAGTTGGCAAAGCATATAGAAGAAGCAGAAATGGAATTTAGACAGGCTTTATTTTCTACTGCCTTTGCCTGCCGGGAGGTTTTGGAGGTCGTCTACTCTATTATTAAGGGTAAATTGAGCTTAGAGGAGGCAGTTAAAGACGAAATAAGGGTGAGGAAAGGCCCGCTTATGCGTCGGATTATAAGAATCTATGATAAATTAAAGCACAAAGTTAGGCGGGGTTCTTATAATTATCAGATTATTGCCCAGTTTAATTTCTCTAATTACATCGTGGAAAATATTTTTAGGAGGTTTAATGACGTCATTAGCGAAGTGGAGAGGCTTGAGCGCATAATAAAGAATTATAAAAAATCAAAGTCAAAAACTAAAATTAAAACTTTAAAAATAAAGAGAAAGGAACTTTTAGAAGTATTGCAAGAGCCGCGGTCTGAGATAAAAGAAAAACTTAAATTGATCAGGGGAAAATATATAAAATTTAGCCGACTGAAGAAAAAACTGGTAGAGGCAAATCTTCGGTTGGTAGTGAGTATTGCTAAAAAATATACCAACCGCGGACTTTCTTTCTTGGATTTGATTCAGGAAGGCAATATTGGTCTGATGCGTGCGGTAGATAAATTTGAATATAGACGCGGATATAAATTCTCAACCTATGCTACATGGTGGATAAGACAGGCAATTACTCGTTCCATTGCTGACCAGGCACGCACGATAAGAATACCCGTGCATATGACAGAGACGATAAATAAGATTATCCGCGTTTCCCGCGCATTTGTCCAGGATTATGGACGCGAACCGAATCCTGAAGACCTTTCCCGGCAAATGCGCATTTCTCAGGAGAAAGTCAAGGCCATATTGAAGATTGCCCAAGAGCCGATATCGCTGCAGACCCCTATCGGAGATGAGGGAGATACACACTTTGGAGATTTTATTGAGGATAAGAAGGCAATCTCTCCGGCTAACGCCACCGTGCATTCATTATTAAAAGAAGAGATGAATAATACTTTAAATACGCTTACCGAGAGAGAAAGGAAGATATTGACTTTGCGCTTTGGTATTGGCGAAGGTTCTCCTCGGACATTGGAAGAAGTGGGCAATATTTTTAAGATTACGCGGGAAAGGGTAAGACAGATTGAGGCAAAGGCATTGAAAAAATTAAGGCACCCGACGCGTTCCCGGCGTTTACGTTCATTCTTTGATTTAACCATCGCCGGTCATAGATAAGTTCTTATCCTGCCTATTGTTGCGGCTAATATTTCTCTTTAAATTTTCTTGCCAAATCCCATAAAAAATAGTAATATATAGTGTTACTTTGATACAACGATACAACCGCAGGGCCCATAGCTCAGTGGTAGAGCAGGTGACTCATAATCACTTGGTCGGAGGTTCGAACCCTTCTGGGCCCAGCGAGATATTTAAAATTGTCTGGCACGGATGGTGAGAACCGACGACCAAAAAGGGGTGTGGGGAAAAATTTCCCCACGTATTTGGGGTGACGTCCTGAATTTTCAGGACACCAGAGGGGCAGAGCCCCTATGGGGAGCGACGAATGTAATGAGGAGCGACTGGTCGGAGGTTCGAACCCTTCTGGGCCCAGCGAGATATTTTGGGCGCATGGCTCAGTTGGTTAGAGCGCTACACTCACATTGTAGAGGTCGAGGGTTCGAATCCTTCTGCGCCCATATTTGCAATTTATGGTTTATTTCTGTATAGAGCGATTTAGAGAAGTAACGCTTTAGGAAAGGAGCGGAAAAATCAATTTAAAAGAACAGATTGCAAAATTAAAGGAACTTCAGGTGGTAGATAAAGAACTCTATGCTCTGCGCGATGAAAAAGAAGAACTCCCGAAAAAATTAGAAGCAAAAGAACGAGAATTTGAAGAGAAGAAAGAATCCTTATTAAAAATTGAAGAAAAATATAAGGATTTATTAAAGCAAAAAAAAGATAAGGAATTGCAACTGGCTACGAAAGAAGAAAGTATTAAAAAACTTCAGGCCCAGCTTTATACTCTTAAGACCAATAAAGAATATACGGCAATGCTGGTTGAGATAGAAGGTGCCAAGGCAGACAAATCCGCTTTAGAAGATGAGATCCTGGCGATTTTAGAGAATGTAGATAAGGTCAAAGAGGAGGAGGCAAAAGAAAAGGAAAAATTATCCCGCGAAGAGTCGGTCTTTAAGGAAGAAAAAAAGAAGATAGAAGAGAGAATTAAAGAGATAGAACAAAGGATTGCTCAGCTTGAAGCGCAAAGAAAGATTTTTTCTGCAGGCATAGATGCTAAGATACTGGCGCAATATGAACGGATATTAAAAAATCGCCAAGGTATGGCCTTGGCCGCAGTAGTTAATTATTCCTGTCAGGGTTGTTTTATGAATGTTACGCATCAAATAATTAATGAAATAAAGATGTATGAGCGCTTAGTTACCTGCGGGGTTTGTCAACGTATACTCTATCTTGAAGATGAATCCTAATGAGAGATTAGAAATTTATATTGACGGCGCAGCCAAAGGAAACCCTGGTCCGGCAGGCATCGGCGTTGTGGTTTGTCAAGGAGAGGAAGTGATTAACAATATCTCTTCTTACATTGGAGATACCACCAATAATTTGGCAGAATATACCGCGCTTATCTACGGGTTGCAGGAGGCCTTAATTCGTAAAGCAAGAGAGGTAAAAATTTACACTGATAGCCAACTTCTCTGTCGGCAGATAAATGGAGAATACAAGGTAAAGGACTCTAAGATAAAAGCATTATATAATCAGGCCAAGCATCTTATTGATACCTTTGATAATTTAGAGGTTGTTTATTTAGCACGCAAAGATAATCGCGGGGCAGATAAATTAGCAAATTTGGCAATAAAAAAATCAGGGCGAGCGAGGTTTGCAGGCAGAGGTAGCCGATCCGACTTAACCGTTGGGTAGGAAAGTCCGGGCTCCGGAGGACAGCGCACCCCGTAATGCGGGGCACCTGTAGCGTAAGCAAAGGGTAGGGAAAGTGCCACAGAAAAGAGACTGCTCGACTTTATGTCGTAGCGATGGTGAAAAGGTGGTGTAAGAGACCACCGTAAGCCGCAGTAATGCGGTTTGCACGGCAAACCCTGCGTGGAGCAAGGTCAAAAAAGACCCCAGAGTGGTCCGCTCTAAAGGGCTAAACCCTTTGGTCTTTAGGTAGACCGCTAGAGTCATTAGGGTAATCTAATGAACCAGAGAAATGGCTACCGTCGCATTTTTGCGAAAACAAAACCCGGCTTATGCTTGCCTGCAGCAGCCTTATTACATTTAACCTTAAACAAGATATAAATTAAGGAGGAAAGATGTCCGGTCATTCAAAATGGGCAGGGATAAAGCATAAAAAGGCTTTAATGGATGCCAAAAAAGGGACCCTTTATACAAAGATTATTAAGGAAATCACGGTGGCGGCAAGGGAAGGCGGCGGTAATCCTGATACCAATCCAAGATTGCGCGCTGCTATTGCCAAGGCAAAAGAAGCCAATATGCCTTCGGATAATGTAAAAAATGCGATAAAGCGTGGCACCGGTGAACTGCCGGGTGTCGTTTATGAAACAGTTATCTATGAAGGTTATGGTCCGGGGGGTGTGGCCATAATGGTAGAGGCCCTTACCGATAATAAGAATCGTGCCTCGGCAGAGATACGCAATATTTTTTCCAAAAATAACGGTAATTTAGCCGGTGCGGGTTCAGTAAGTTGGATGTTTTCAAAAAAGGGTTATATTTTGATTGATAAATCGAGCGTAAAAGAAGACGAGTTAATGAACATTGCCCTGGAGGCCGGGGCTGAAGATATCAAATCCGACGACCCTAAAAATTACGAGATCTACACTGCGCCCCAGGACTTTGAAAAGGTTAAAAGTGCTTTACAGGCAAAGAATATTCCGCTACAGGTGGCAGAGATAAGCATGATTCCTTCTTCCACTATAAAGATTGTTGGCCCGGACGCAAAAAAAGTTTTAGGTCTGGTAGAGGCGCTGGAAGACCACGACGATGTGCAGCAGGTGTATTCTAATTTTGATATACCAGATGAGATTTTGGAACAGGTCAGTACAAAGTAATGCGGATTTTAGGAGTTGACCCGGCATTAAGGATAACTGGCTACGGCTTGATTGATTTTAAAAATAATAAGTATAGGCTCGTTGAGGCGGGAATAATCCGTACAGATGCAAGGCAGAGTCTTGCACAGCGCCTAAATAAGATATATCAGGCGCTTTTTAAATTAGTGGATGAGTTAAAACCCGAGTGTCTAGTTTTAGAAAAGCTTTATGCCCACTATCGTCATCCTACTACCGCCTATCAGCTCGCCCATGCGCGGGGGGTGATTTGTTTGTTATGCGCGGCGAGAAATATTCCTCTATTTGAATATGCGGCGACGCGTGTACGCAAAGCCATTTTGGGGAGGGGTAATGCCTCCAAATATCAAGTGCAGAGGATGGTATTAAACATACTTTCGCTAAATTCTTTGTCTTTAAAATATACTGATATTACGGATGCCCTGGCTTTGGCCATTGCGCATACCCATACGTTGAGGAGTCGTTTATGATTGCGCGC
>JAMWDD010000038.1 GCA_023818885.1 Candidatus Omnitrophota bacterium
AGACAATTCGGAAATCCCTGATAACCCAAAAAAGCAGGCTCAGCATTTTCTTCTCTAATCAATCTCTCCGCCAACTGGTCTAATTCTTTTGTCGTCATTCCCACTTTCAAATTATTTTTTAAAACTTCCATAATCTTTGCCAAAACCCTGCCTGACTCACTAATCCCCAAAAGCTCCTCTTTGGATTTTATAATTATCATGAAAAATTTTTAGTAATTTTTAATATGTCTTCTATGACCCCTTCTGCTTGTCGGTCCGCATTAATATAATAAAGCTTACCCTGCCTTTTATAATAGTCAATTAAGGTCGCGGTTTCTTTTAAGTAAACCTCAAGACGCCTTTTTATTGTCTCCTCCTGGTCATCGCTTCTCTGATAGAGTCTGCCTTGACATTTATCACAAATACCTTCTATCTTTGGGGGCATATTTTGAATATGGTAGATTGCCTGGCACTGACTGCAGATCCTTCTTCCTGATAGCCGGCCGATAATCACTGCTTCACTGGCATCTAAATAAAAAACCGCATCTATTTTATTACCCGCCTCATCTAAAAGTTTATCCAAGGCTTGGGCCTGATTGAGATTGCGCGGAAAACCATCCAAGATAAAACCATCTTTACGGCCAAGCCAGGTCTTAAGCATCTGGATCACCAAATCATCCGGAACAAGACCTCCGGCGTCAATGTATTTTTTTGCCTGCTGACCTAAGGCAGTATTATTTTTTACTTCTTCCCGCAAGATGTCTCCGGTAGAAATATGAACTATCTTCAAAATTTCACTTAAATTCTTTGCCTGTGTGCCTTTGCCCGCTCCTGGCGGACCTAATAAAATTATTCTCAAGAATTTATCCCTTTAATCCTAATTTTTACGTTTATCTTCTTCCTTTTATCCGCCCCGTGCGGATGAAGCCCTCATAATGATGCATTAAAAGATGCGACTCAATCTGTTTTATAGTGTCCAACATAACTCCCACCACAATCAATATACCCGTTCCCCCAAAGAAAGAAGCAATTAAATAAGGCACCTTAAGCCAGGCCATGATAAAATCCGGAAAAATTGCAATCACCGCCACAAACAAAGCGCCAGCCAAGGTAATACGCGTCATTATATAGTCAAGATATTCAGCGGTAGGCGTTCCCGGTCTTATACCCGGAATAAATCCGCCATATTTCTTCATATTTTCCGAAAGGTCCAGAGGATTAAAGACAATCGCCGTATAGAAATAGCAGAAAAATATAATCAAGGCAGCGTATAATACCGTGTAAACTAAATGCCCGCGCATCAGCCCTTGCGCCAATCTTTGAAAAGCGGGGTTAGGAATAAAAGAGGCCAGGGTGGCAGGAAACAAAATTACTGACTGCGCAAAGATGATTGCAATAACCCCGGAGGTATCCACTTTTAAGGGTATGTAGGTACTCTGGCCACCATAGATTTTTCTCCCCACAATGCGCCGGGCGTATTGCACCGGAATCTTACGCTGACCCTGAGTGACTAAAATTACTGCAAAAACTACCGCCACCAGTAAAACTGACATTACCAATATTGTAAAGGGCTGAATCTGCCTTATCTTCCCCGTCAAAAGCACGACTAATTGCTGAAGGGCAGTAGGAATACGCGAAATAATCCCTGCGGTAATTATCAATGATATCCCATTGCCAATACCTCTTTCCTGAATCTGCTCGCCTAACCACATAATAAATATAGTACCCGTCGTTAAGGTCAAGACGGTTAAGGCGCGAAAGCCCCAGCCCGGATAAGTAACGATCTTTAAGCCCTCAAAACCAGGAGGATTCTCCAGCCAAAAGGCAATAAATAAAGATTGTATCCCTGCCAGGCCTACCGTAAGATAACGCGTATATTGATTTATCTTTTCATATCCAGCCCGTCCTTCTTTGGCTAATTTTTCCAAGGCCGGTATAACGGCAGTAAGGAGTTGCAAAATAATCGAAGCAGATATGTAGGGCATAATTCCTAAGGCAAAGATGGTGAGCTTCTCCATCGCGCCGCCCGAAAACATATTTAAAATCCCAAACAAAGTTCCGCCTTGCGTTGAGGCGATGCGATTAAAAAACTCCGCTAATGCTTTTCCATTAATACCCGGAGTAGGAATATAGGAACCAAGCCGATAAACTGCAATTAGCCCTAACGTGATTAAAAGGCGTCTTTTTAAATCAGGTATTTTAAAAGAATTTAATAAGGCCTGAATCATATTGGTTTAATCACTTCTATTTTGCCGCCTGCTTTGTTTATCATCTCCCTCGCCTTTTTAGAAAAGGCGTGGGCCTTAATATTTAACGCTGAGGTTAGGCTGCCTTCACCTAAGATCTTTATCGGTTTATGTCTATCTTTGACTAAACCCCTTTCTTCCAAAACCTCCGGGGTAATCTCTTGTGTCTTTAATTTTGCCAAAGCCCGGAGATTTACAATCTGATATTCTTTTTTATTAATATGGGAAAAACCTCTTTTGGGAAATCTGCGGATTAAAGGGGTTTGACCTCCCTCAAATCCTAAATAAAAATCTCTTCCCGCGCGCGAGGTCTGACCCTTACTGCCACGAGTAGAAGTTTTGCCGTGGCCAGAACTCGGGCCCCTGCCTAAAAGTTTTCTTCGCTTGTGCGCACCAGGAGGGGCGCTCAAACTTTCCAGACCAATCACCCTTTGAGATTTTTCTTCCTTAACCTCTTCTTGTGATTTCTTTTTTAATTTTGGCTCCGCCTTAACTGATGTTGCCTTGGTTATTCTCTTTGGCTTAAGCGTTTTCATCGGATTTTAAAGATTTTAATCCCGCAATGGTTGCCTTTACCACATTAATGGGATTGTTGGATTTAAGACATTTGGTCAAGATATCTTTGATACCCGCGGCCTCACACACCGCGCGCACTGGCCCTGCCGCAATGACTCCTGTCCCTTCTGATGCCGGCTTTAATAAAACTTTGGCCGCACCAAATTCACCGATAACCTCATGCGGAATAGTCGTCCCCTTCAGAGGCACGTTAAAGGTCTGACGTTTTGCTTTAGACAGGCCTTTACGGATACTATCGGCGACTTCATTTGCCTTTCCCAAAGCATATCCCACCCGGCCTTTTGTATCTCCGACAACCACGAGAGCGGAAAAAGAAAGTTTCTTGCCTCCTTTAGTTACCTTGGTAACGCGGTTGATGCTAACGATTTTCTCAATGAATTCAACTGGTTGTGCCTGAACTTCTACCTGTGGCATTAAAACTGAATCCCTCCTTTGCGTAAGCCCTCGGCGAATGCCTTTACTCTTCCATGATAAAGATAGCCCCCGCGGTCCAAAACTACCTTATCAATTCCCAACTCCTTTGCCTTCTTTGCACATAATTCACCCAAAAACGCGGCGGCTTTTACATTGCCCGCATAAGGAAACTTCTGTCTCACCTCTTTATCGAGCGTGGAGACACTCAACAAGGTTCTCCCGCCTACATCATCAATGGCTTGGGCATAAAAATTTCTTAAACTCCGATGCACGCTCAATCTTGGTCTTAAAGAGGTGCCAAAGATTTTTCTTCTGATTCTTTTATGTCGCCTGATTCTTTTAATTTCTTTAATCCGGGTATCTTGCATATGAATTTTATTTTGTGGCCGCCTTTCCTATTTTCTTCCTTACATATTCACCCACATAGCGAATACCTTTGCCTTTATAAGGCTCAGGAGGATAAATATCGCGAATCCTACTGGCAACTTGGCCCACTAATTCCTTATCAATGCCGCTTATGATGATCTGGGTGGGTTTGGGAGTAGTAATCTGAATACCTTCGGGTACTGGAAAATTTACCGGATGGGTAAAGCCTAATTGCATATTTAAAGTTTTAGCCTGCATCTGAGCGCGAAAACCCACTCCCACAATCTCTAATTCCTTTGTGTATCCTTCGGTGACGCCTCTAATCATATTAAAAATCAAAGAGCGCATCAGACCATGCAAAGACCTATCTTGTTTAAGGTCAGATGCTCTTTTGACAAAGATCTTTCCTTCTTTTATTTCCACACTTATCTGTGGCGGTATGGAGCGTGTCAATTTACCTTTCGGCCCCTCAACGAAAATCACTGCATCCCTTATCTCAACCTTAACTTTATCCGGTATGTCTATAGGTTTTCTACCAATGCGTGACATCTTACCAAACCTTACAGATCAACTCGCCACCAATATTCTTTTCTCGTGCCTGTTTATCCGTCATTATACCTTCAGATGTAGAAATGATTGCCAGGCCTAAACCGCGCAAAACACTAAATTTATCTTTTGCCTTTACATAGATTCGCCGGCTCGATTTAGAAACGCGTATCAAATTCTTAATCGCCGGTTGCGTATTGACATATTTTAAATAAATTCTTAATATACCCTGTTTATTATCCGTCATTATTTTAAAATTCTCTATATAGCCCTCTCTCTTAAGAATATCAGCGATAGCAGTCAGGACATTAGAATTCGGTATATCTACACTTTCTTTTTTTGCTCTCAGGGCATTGCGAATTCTCGTCAATGCATCCGCAATTGGGTCATTCAATGACATTTTACCAACTCGCTTTTTTTACGCCTGGAATCTCTCCTTTCCAGGCAAGTTCTCTAAAACAGATGCGGCATAAGCCAAATCTGCGTAAATACCCACCCTGTCTTCCACAAAGCGAACAGCGATTGTATTTTCGTGTAGAAAATTTCGGTGGCTTCTTCCATCTGGCTATCTGCGAGGCCTTGGCCATAAACTCTCCTTCTTAATACTCAACTGCTACTAAAAGGCATACCAAACAACCTTAAAAGTTCTTTTGCCTCTTTAACCGATTTTGTCTTTATGACAAAAGTGATATCCATTCCTTGGGCACGCGTAATTTTATCATAATCTATTTCAGGAAATATAGCTTGATCGGTTATCCCAATGGTATAATTGCCTTCTTTATCAAAAGAGTTACTGGGAACGCCACGGAAATCGCGAATGCGCGGAAGGGCAACATTAAGAAAACGGTCAAGAAATTCATACATCATCTGGCGTCTTAAGGTAACCTTACAGCCGATGGGTACATTCTTTCTTATTTTAAAATTAGAGATTGCCTTCTTTGCCCGCCTCATTACTGGTTTCTGGCCGGTGATAAGAGCCAGCTCTTCCATTGCCTTATCTAAAATCTTTATATCCTGTATCGCCTCGCCCACACCCATATTGATTACAATCTTTTCCAGCCGTGGCACTTGATAGCGGTTTTTATAAGAAAAAATTCGCATCATTTCCGGAACAATTTCATTTTTATATTTTTCAAGCAATCGGCTTGTCATTATATTACCTCTTTACAGCTCTTGCAGATCCTGGACTTCGAGCCATCTTTTAAAATTGTAAAACCTACGCGCCTTGGACGATTACAGTGCTTGCAAAATAACATTAAATTAGAAATAGCCACCGGCGCCTCAATGCTGACGATACCTGCCTGTTCTTCTTGAGACCTGCGGCGCAGGTGTTTTTTAACCAAATTTATACCCTCCACAATTGCGGAGTTTTTTTCGCGAAATACCTTTAAAACCTTTCCCGTTTTACCCTTATCTTTACCCTTGATTACCGTTACTATATCACCGCGTCTAATCTTAAACATTAGATTACCTCAGGTGCTAAGGAAATTATCTTGGTAAAATTCTTATCGCGTAATTCTCTCGCCACGGGCCCAAAAACACGCGTGCCACGTGGATTAAGCTGGGGGTCAATAAAAACGATGGCGTTGCGGTCGAATCTCAGCACTGAACCATCGGGTCTTCTTATCGGGCTCTTAGTCCTCACAATCACTGCCTTGGCAACCTCGCCTTTTTTTATAACTGCGTCGGGAGAAGATTCCTTGACATTTACATTTATAATATCGCCTATGCGGGCAAAACTGCTCCCCTTTTTGCCGCGGACCCCGATAAAAGAAGCTTTTTTTGCTCCAGTATTATCCGCCACATCTAAAATTGTACGAATCTGAATCATTTTGTCTGTAATTCTATCTCTTCTGATTTAATGCTTGAAACCGGCGCCTTCTTAACTACCTCTATTAACCGAAAACGCTTCTCTTTTGAAATAGGCCGCGTCTGACAGATTCTCACTGTATCACCTATCCCGGCAATATTTTTCTCATCATGCACCTTAAATTTAGTCCTTTTTTTTACTATCTTGCCGTATTTGGGATGCCGGGTGTGGCTGGTAACCCTCACAATAATGGTCTTTTGCATTTTGTTGCTTAAGACGACGCCGATTCTTTCTTTTTGCCTTATCTTTTTCATTGCTTTACCTTTCGGGATTCAATATCCATCAGGCGTAATAATGTCTGTATGCGCGCTAAGTCCCGCCGAATTACTGAAAATTGATGGGGCTTCTCCACACGACCACTGTAACGCTTCTGATTTAACTTAAAAAGTTCTTCTTTTAAGGCCTTGTGCTTAGCCAGAAGTTCTTCTTTTGATAAAGCCCGAAGTTGACCGATCTTCATTAATAAGCCCTCCGCGTAACGAACTTTGTTCTGATGGGTAATTTATAGGCCGCAAGTCTAAAACAATGGCGAGCAAAATCCTTCGAAACACCACTCAATTCAAATAAAATCCTCCCTCTTCTAACCACACAAACCCAACGATCAACCTCGCCTTTACCCTTGCCCATTCTTACTTCTGCGGGTTTCTTGGTAATTGACTTATCAGGAAATATCCTAATCCAAAGCCTTCCGCCGCGCCTTAATTGCCGAGCTAATATAACCCGCACTGCTTCAATTTGATTATTTTTAATCCAGCCATTTTCCAAGGCCTTGAGTCCGAATTCTCCAAAGGTAACTTCATTACCCCGGCTCGCCACGCCCCGCCTTACACCGCGTTGGGATTTCCTGTATTTAACTCTTTTGGGCATTAAAACCATGGTTTATTCCTCTTTAGTCGATGCGTTTTTTTCTACTGTCCTTGCCTCAACCGTCGCCTTTTCCCTCTCTAAAGATGAGGGCGCTTTGCCTAAAACCTCGCCTTTATAAATCCAGACCTTGACTCCGATAAGGCCATAAGTAGTTAAGGCCTCGGCAAGGGCATAATCTATATCTGAACGCAAGGTCTGCAGGGGAATCTTACCTTGTTTGTAGGTCTCGCGGCGTGACATCTCCGCACCTCCTAAACGCCCCGCACAGGAAATCTTGATTCCTTTTGCTCCGGCACTCATGGTTTGTTCAATCGCGCGTTTCATTGCCCGCCGAAAGGCAATCCTTTTCTCAATCTGCATAGCAACATTCTCTGCCACCAGCTGGGCATCCAAGGCAGGTTCCTTTATCTCTTCGATATCAATTGTAATGTTACCTTTTATAATGTTACCCAAGTCCTCGCGCAGACGCTCGATATCCGCTCCATGCCGACCGATAATTATGCCCGGCCGGGCAGTAAGGATTCTGATCTTTAAACGGTCAGATAAACGTTCAATAATTATTTTAGAAATCGCCGCCTGTTTAAACCTCTCCTTAATAAATTTTCTAATGCGTTGGTCTTCCTCTACGAATAGAGGAAAATCTTTTGGTCTGGCAAACCAACGACTCTGCCATTCTTTAATAAAACCAATTCTTTGGATTATCGGACTTACTTTATGACCCATTATTTTTCTGTTTTTAAATCCAACTCTATTCTAATATGCGATGTCCGCCTCTTTATGGGTGTAGCGCGTCCAAATGCTGCTGCTTTGTAACGCTTCCAACTCGGTCCCTGGTCGCAAACTATTTTTGAAACATACAAATTTTTGGCATCAAAGCCCTTTACCTTAGCATTTGCTATGGCGGAATTTAATATCTTAATCAAATATTCCTTTGGCCTTTTGTTAATCAAACGTAAAGCTGATAACGCCGTCAGTGCATCCTGACCACGGATCAAATCAATAACCTGTCTTACCCGTGTAGGCGTAATCCTTAAAAATTTTCCTTCGGCTTTTGCAATCATATTAGGTCTTTTCTGGCGCCTTCTTGGCCTTAACGCCACCGTGCTTTCTAAAAATGCGCGTGGGCGCAAATTCGCCTAACTTATGGCCTACCATATTTTCCGTAATAAACACCGGGACATGTTTTCTGCCATCATGCACGGCAAAGGTCAAACCCACAAAATCCGGAATAATCGTAGAAGCCCTTGACCAGGTCTTTATGGGCTGGCGTGTCCCGAGCTTGCGCATCTTTTCTGCTTTCTTTAACAGTTTTTCGTCAACGAATGGACCCTTTTTTAATGAACGCGGCATATTATTTCCTTCTCTTTACAATAAATTTATCAGAATACTTAAAGGGCTTTCTTGTCTTAAAACCCTTTGTCGGCTTACCCCACGGTGAAACCGGATGGGGGTTTCCCTGGCCAGACTTACCTTCGCCTCCGCCATGGGGATGGTCTATCGGATTCATAGCTAAGCCGCGCACATGCGGCTTATGCCCTAACCATGCACTCCGTCCCGCCTTACCTAATGAGATTGCCGAACGGTCGACATTACTCAGTTGGCCAATAGTCGCACGACAGGCCAAATTGACTAATCTAACTTCACCCGAGGGTAGGCGGATATGTGCAAAATCTCCTTCCTTAGCAGTGATGATTGCTTGTGAGCCGGCGCTGCGCACAATCTGTCCCCCTTTTCCTTTAACCAACTCTATATTATGTATTGGTATTCCTTGAGGAATATTTCTTAAAAGCAGGGCGTTTCCTGGTTTTATTTCTGTCTGGGGATTATCCGAGGAAATGATTTCCTCGCCCACTTTCAATTCTAAAGGTGCTAAAATATACCTTCTTTCCTTATCCGGATATTCTACCAGGGCAATCCGACTGGAACGATTAGGGTCGTATTCTATGGAAATCACTTTGCAAGGAATATCTAATCTCTCGCGTTTAAAATCTATTAGCCGGTATAATCTCTTATGTCCGCCGCCACGAAATCTTACGGTTATCCTCCCGGCGTTATTTCTCCCGCCGGTCTTCTTCAGGGGTCTCAGCAATGATTTCTGCGGCTTTTTGCGAGTAATTTCCGCAAAATCTGCGCCAGTCATAAATCTGCGAGAAGGGGTAACCGGATTATAGCGCTTAATTCCCATTAGGTAACCTCAATTTTTTGTCCCGTCTTTAAGGTCACAATTGCCTTTTTAAGTTCGGGAGTTCTACCCGCTTGAAAACGCACCCTTTTTAATTTACCGTGGGAGATAAATGTATTTACACTTACTACATCCACCTTATAGATATCTTCCACGGCTTTTTTAATCTCCTGTTTATTTGCCCGACGGTCAACCAGAAACCAGTATTTGCCCGCCGGTTCCAGCTGCGTTGATTTTTCCGTATGAATTATTGACTTTATAATATCGTAAGCGAGTTTCATGATTTTAACCTCTTGACCAAGTCTGAAATGGCATTACGCGTGACAATTAATTTATGTGCTTCTAATACATCCCAGGCATTTGTATGCTTGGCATAATCTATTTTAAAGGTGGCGAGATTATGGCTTGCCCTTCTTAAATTATCATCTATCTTCTCTAATAACAATAAGGCGCGCCTCTTTATCTTAAATCTCTCTAAAATCCTTGCCATCTCTTTTGTCTTGGGTGCATTGAGTTTAATCTCATCAACAATAAGAAAATTATTTTCTCTTAGTTTTGCATTTAAAGACGATTTCAATGCCAATTTCTTTATCTTTTCCGGCAGGGAATAAGAAAAATCTCTCGGGTGCGGTCCAAATACCACTCCCCCGTGTCTCCAGAGCGGAGAACGGGTTGAGCCAACCCTTGCCCGGCCAGTCCCTTTTTGTCGCCAGGGTTTTCTTCCCCCGCCTGAAACTTCTCCCCGTGTTTTTGTTGAGGCCAGGCCCTGACGTTGATTCGCCCTATACGCCAGGACGGCTTGATAAATAACACTGGAATTAATCTTGCCATCAAAGACCGCAGGGTCGAGCGTCATCTTATCTAACTCGTTTCCTTCTATATTATATACTGGTAAGGTAAATTCCTTTTGGGTTTTGGTTTTATTCATCTTCTATTTCTT
>JAMWDD010000039.1 GCA_023818885.1 Candidatus Omnitrophota bacterium
CCTCTTGGCAATTTCTTTTATCAATTTGCTCGTTGACCGATTTTTAACCAACGGAACGGTCAAAACTTCTCCCCCGTACGCTTCTACAAATTCCGCGCCAACAATATGAGCCCTATCCCAATCTGCGCCTTTAATAAGGATATCGGGTTTAATACCCTTTATAAGATTTAAAGGCGTGGTTTCTTTAAATAAAGTTACATAATCTACGCTTTCCAGGGCAGCAACAATTCTTAATCTATCTTTTTCATTTACCAAAGGTCGGCGTTTTCCCTTAATCTTTCTTACAGAAGAATCAGAATTTACGCCTACCACCAACACATCTCCCTTTTTTTTGGCTTCTTCTAAATATTTTACATGGCCGTAATGCAGGATATCAAAACAGCCATTGGTAAATACTATTTTTCTTTTCTTTTTTTTATAGAGAGCGATTAATTTCTTTAAAGATTTGAGATTTTTTATTTTCTTTTCAATCACCAGACAATTCTTGCTCTACCAACTCACAGATTATATGCCCTACTAAAATATGCGCTTCTTGGATACGTGCCGTTACATTAGAGGGAACGATAAAAGAAATATCTGCTAATTTTGCCAGTTCTCCACCATCACTACCCGTCAGGGCAACCGTTTTAATTCCCATCTTTTTTGCCTGTTTTATTCCCGCAATTACATTTTTTGCCTTTCCGCTCGTAGAAATCCCAATAACCAGGTCGTTTTTACTGCCCAAACCCTCTATCTGTTTAGCAAAAATTATCTCATAGCCATAATCATTGCTTAAAGAGGTGATTGTGGAGGTATTGGTGGTTAAGGCGAGAGCCCCTAAAGCGGTCCGGTCTTTCTTGAACCGGCCAATAAGTTCGGCAACTAAATGTTGGCTATCTGCTGCACTCCCACCATTACCAAAAAATATTATCTTGCCACCTTTTCTAAGTGATTGGATTACAGCATCGGTTATCTCTAAAATTTCTGAAATCTTAGTGCGCATTATCTCTTCTTTTACCTGAATGCTTTCCAGAATTGTATCTTTGATTTTATCTCTCATTTTATTGCTCACAAACCCTACCCAAAGAATACCTTGGCTACCGCATAAAGTTCCATATCTATTGTTTTTAATGCTGCGACCGCATTCTCCAGCGGCACATCAATTATTTTGTTTCCTGACAAAGCAACCATTCTACCAAATTTCTTTTCTAAAACTAATTCTACTGCCCTTACGCCAAAACGCGTTCCTAAAATTCGGTCAAAGGCAGTAGGGGTGCCACCTCTTTGGATATGCCCAAGGACAGAAACCCGAGTTTCGTATCCAGTCCTTTTCTCTATCTCCTGGGCTAATCTTTCTCCAATACCACCCAATCTTACATGGCCAAACTCATCTAATTTTTCTTCCTGCGTAATCAAACTACCTTCTTTAAACTGTGCCCCTTCCGCCACGACGATAATACTAAAGGTCTTACCCCGTTTATGTCTGTTTATAATAGAGTTACAAACCTCATCTATATCTATGGGCAACTCCGGTATAAGAATAAAATCTGCGCCGCCGGCAATCCCTGCCTCTACCGCAATCCAACCGGCGTGCCTACCCATTACCTCTACAACAATTACCCGGTGATGACTTTCGGCAGTGGTATGGAGCCGGTCAATACATTCGGTAGCAATGTTTATGGCCGTATCAAAACCAAAGGTATAGTCAGTACAAGACAAATCGTTATCTATTGTCTTGGGGATTCCGACGATATTGGTAATGCCATCTTTGATTAAGCGGGAGGCAACCCCTAGTGTATCTTCACCACCGACCGCAATCAACGCTTCTAAATTTAGTTTTTTATAATTCTCTTTTAAGTTCTCCAAGTCGCTTTCTTTTTTATAAGGATTGGTGCGGCTGGTTCCTAATATTGTTCCACCCTTGGGCAAGATACCTGAAATAGATGCAAGGTCCAAAGGCATAAAATCATTTTCTATCAAGCCCTTCCAGCCATTCTTAATTCCCACAACCTCATATCCTTCATTAATCGCTTTTCTTACTACTGCCCGAATGACAGGATTTAGTCCCGGGCAGTCGCCGCCACCGGTCAAAATTGCAATTTTTGCCATTCTTATATTACCTCCTTGTTTATCTAAAACCCGCTAAATGGAATGGGATTTTGTGTTTTTTCAAATTCCTTTTTTATTTTTTTGTCTTTTTCTTCCTGAGAAACTATCTTTGCCACGTGAATCCTCACCATAATCTGTTCATCAATCCCCAAAATATCCTGCAACCTACTTTTAACCATCTCCTGCAAGCGAGCCGTCAAATCAGGAATATTTATCTCTGAACGCAATACTACTTTTAAATCAATCTCTATCCCGCGCTTACCCGCAATTACATAGGGCTTAAGTTCCTTAACCTCCGGAATGGCTGAACACATGCGCCTGATTAAGTCCTCAACTGCAGAAAGCGCTACCGTTACACGGCCCGCCGTGCCTGTAAAGGCGATAGTCCTTTCTTTCTGTATCTTGCCTAAAATTAATTGCGCAAAAGAAAAACTAAGTAAAATTAACAATATACCGACAAGAGCAGTAATGAGGCGCGAGCTCAGGTCAACATATAATTTTTCCAGAAATAAACTTACATTTTGCACAGTCAATACATGCATGCCAAAAAGAATTAATAAGACACCCAGCAAACTGATAATCATCACATAAAAACTAATTCCGATAAGCGTAAAAATCTTCATTTTGCCTGCCCCCTTATCTTTCTACCCCGCTGACATTTATATCTATTTCCTTTATACTTATGCCTGCCATTTTTTCTAATGCATGATAAACATTATCTTTGACCTTCGCTGCGATTTGAGGGATATTGTAGCCATATTTTACAATTAAAGAGATTCTAATTTTTGCTTCATTATTTTTGTCAAATTTTACCTTAATCCCCTCATGCTCTTTACATCCGAATATGTGGGAAAACACCGCCTTTAAATCTTGCGTTGCGCATCTAACTCCCTCAATCTCACCAACGGCTAAAGAAGCTATCTGGGCAATGGCCCTTGCGTTTATTTTAAAAGTATCGAGGTCAGAAAAAGATTCTTCCTTCATCATTGTACCTCCGCCTCAATTTTTTCCTTTAGCATATCCTGAAGGAAATGCGTAGAAATTTCACCTCGCAGAAATAACGCATTATTCATTAATTGACGATGGAAAGGGATGGTCGTTTTTACTGGCTCAATAATAAATTCCTCAAGCGCCCGCTTCATCTTTTGTATCGCCTCGTTTCTATCCCGACCATGCGTGATTAATTTAGCAATCAACGAATCATAATAGGGGCTGATGGTATATCCGGGATAGACATGGGTATCAACCCTTACTCCCGGCCCACCGGGTAAATTTAATGTCTCTATCTTGCCCGGACAAGGCGAAAAATCATTTTCTACGTCTTCTGCGTTTATACGACATTCTAAAGCCGCACCGTTAATTTTAATTTCCTCTTGTTTTAAATTAATTTTTTCTCCTGCTGCGATACGAATCTGCTCTTTTATCAAATCTATACCTACCACTGTTTCAGTTACCGGATGTTCAACTTGGATACGCGTATTCATCTCCATAAAATAAAAATTATTATTTTGGTCAAGAAGGAATTCCACTGTCCCCGCACTGACATAACCTATTGTTTTTACGGCGCGTAGCGCCATCTCACCTAAACGCTTGCGTAATTTATGGTCTACCGCCACCGAAGGCGATTCTTCAACCAGTTTTTGATGGCGTCTTTGGATACTGCAATCTCGCTCAAATAAATGTACAGCATGGCCATATTTATCGGCAAGCACCTGAATCTCGATGTGACGGGGATTTTCAATATATTTCTCAATATAAATACTGGGATTGCCAAAATTAGCCTCTGCCTCTGCCTGGGCGGTCATTAAAGAACTGGCCAAAGTTATATCGTTGTGACAAATACGCATCCCTTTACCGCCGCCACCTGCTGCGGCCTTAATGATAACCGGGTAGCCGATTTTATTTGCTATCTTTAATGCCTCCTCTTTATTTTTTATTATAGAAGCGCTTCCTTCAATAATCGGAAGGCCGCATTTATGCATGGTGGTGCGCGCAAGCATCTTATCACCCATCAATCTGATATTTTCGGGGGTAGGGCCGATAAAGGTTATCTTGCAGGATTCACAGATTTCGGCAAAATGGGGGTTCTCCGCCAAAAAACCATAACCCGGATGAATTGCTTCCACATCGGCAATCTCTGCCGCACTTATAACCGCCGGGATATTTAGGTAACTGGAACTGGCAGAGGCCTGGCCAATACAAATTGCTTCATCAGCAAAACGCACATGGAGCGAATCCCGGTCAGCCTGAGAATATATCGCTACGGTACGAATGCCCATTTCCTTACAGGCGCGAATTATGCGTAGGGCAATTTCGCCGCGGTTGGCAATCAAAATCTTAGAAAACATTACATAACCTCAACCAAAAATATTGGCTGGCCAAACTCTACAGGTTCAGCGTTATCTACTAATATATCAACAATCTTACCTTTGATCTCTGACTTAATTTCATTCATTAACTTCATTGCCTCAATAATGCAGATGACATCACCTGCGGATATAATCTGACCTTTCTCTACGTAAGGAGGTGATTCTGGCGAAGGAGCACGATAAAAAGTACCAACCATTGGCGCTTTGATTTCTATTGTCTTTGGTGCGGCTGTCTCTATTTGGCGGATTTCCTCTTTAGGTCTTACTTCCTGAATTTTTTCTTTTTCTACAATAATCGGGCCGGATATAGCAGGTTGTTCCGAACTGGCTTTTTTTAATTTTATGCGCATTCCATCTTTTTCTATCTCCAATTCCATCAGGCCGTGTTCATTCATAAGATTAATCATTTCCTTGATTTCTTTTAAATTCATTTTATCTGGCCCTTTCTATATATTCGCCACTGCGTGTATCCACTTTTATGATGTCTCCCACTTCAATAAATAAAGGCACAAGAATTACTGCTCCCGTCTCAATGGTTGCCGGCTTCATCCCGCTTTTTGCCGTATCGCCCTTTATCCCGGGTTCGGTATGGGTTACCGCCACATTTATAAAATTAGGCAAATTTATATTGAGCACCTGGCCTTTATAAAAATAAGCAACGACCTCGGAATTATCTTTTAAGAACTTAATTTTGTCTTGGAGCAATTCTTTGGATATAGTAATATCTTCAAAATTCTCCTGGTCCATAAAATGGTATAAATCACCCGCAGCATATTGGTATTGAAGCCTTCTTTCTTCTACAAAAACATCTTCAATTTTTTCTTCGCCCCTGAAGGTCTTCTCCAAGACATTACCGGTACGCATATTTCTTATTTTAACCCGCACAAAGGCAGCACCTTTGCCGGGCTTTACATGTTGAAAATCAATTATCATATAAACCTCGCCATCCACCAGGATGGTCAAACCATTTTTAACCTGATTTATCGAGACCGCCACTTAAAACCTCACATCCTTTTTCGCCAACCCTGACCATATCTTCAATTCTTATGCCAAATCTCGCAGGTAGATAAATCGCCGGTTCTATCGTAAAAACCATTCCTGCTTTTAATCTCTCTTTATTTTTTTCAGAAATATGCGGCGCTTCGTGAACTTCCAAACCAATGCCGTGACCTAAGGCGTGCCCAAAATAGCGACCGTATCCTTTTTGAATAATAAGTTGGCGAGCTTTCTTATCTATATTTTTTATGGGAATACCGGCTCTGACTTCCCTTATCGCCGCATTCTGGGCCGCTAAAACGATACTATAAATTTTTCTGACGTAAGAAGGTATTCTACCTAAAAAGAATACCCTTGTCAAGTCAGATTTGTAGCCCTGGAAATCCACTCCTAAATCTATCAAAACTATATCATTTTTCAATAACTTACGTTTAGAAGTAATATGGTGGGGGAAACTAGAATTCGGACCGCTAGCTACGATTAGAGGAAAAGAAATCCCTGCTTTCTTTTCTATCCTTATAAAGCGCTCAATTTCAAAGGCAAGGTCAATTTCGCGCAGGCCCGGACGAACTATCTTTTTCGCAAAATGCATGGCGCTGATGGCCATGCGGGTTGCCATCTTTATCTTTTTAATCTCCTTTAATCCCTTGGTCTCTCTCAACTCTTCAACAAAATCATAAGTGGCGACAAAATCTATTTTTTTATCTAGTTCTTCTCTTATCTTTTGTTGTTCAGCATAAATAAGGTCTTTTGCTTCAAAACCGAGACGAGAGATTTTTAGTTCTTTGGCTAACTTGGCGATTAACTTAAATAAAGAGCCATCTATCAATTTAATGGAAAAATCCGGCACTCTTTTTTTTGCCTCATAAAAATAGCGAAAATCAGTGACAAAAAAACTTTTTTTAAGAGAAACTAAAAGGTAGGATTCGCGCGCTTCATAATCGGTTAGATAACGAATATTGGCAGAATTAGATACAAGTAAGGCATCTAAATTTTTATCTTTTAATTTAAGGCAGATTCTTTTAAGAGGAGACATGAAGACAATTTATTCTTTAAGAAGAGATATCGCTGCTAATAAACCCAAGATATAACTGTTTATTCCAAAGCCAGAAATTTGACCGCGGGCAACCGGCGCGATGAGAGAAATATGCCTAAACTCTTCACGGGAATATATATTGGAAAGATGTACCTCTACAGTAGGGATACCGCAGGCAGCAATCGCATCTCTGATAGCAACCGATGTGTGGGTATAGGCAGCAGGATTAATCAGAAGCGCAGCAAACTTGTCTTTGCTCTTGCCGATTAAATCCACAATTTCTCCCTCATGGTTTGACTGTACTATTTTTAAAGAAACTTTTTTGGCTCTGGCTACCTTTTGCAATTCTTGGTTTATCTTTGCCAAGGTTACTTTTCCGTAAATTTCCGGCTCTCTTTTTCCCAGCAAATCTAAATTAGGACCGTGGATAACTAAAATTTTTTTCATAGCGGGTTCCTTTACTGTTTATGCGGATCTTCTGCTTCTTCAATAAGCATAATCGGGATACCATCTTTTATCGGATATCTCTTGCCACAGTTTTTGCAGACAATTTTATTTTCTTTCAACTCCACATCGGCCTTGCAATCCGGACAGGCAAGGATATCAAGTAATTCCTTATCAATCATTTTTCGCTCACCCCTTTGGTCTTTTCAAGATAAAACATTCTTAAATTATAGAGCACTTCTTCCAAGTATTTCTCTTCTTCCGGGGTCAAATTTCCCTTTGTCTTTGTCTTAAGCATATCCAAGGTATCAATGATAAATTTTGCCTGTGGCAGGTTCTCTTCCTTTTTTTCGGTTATCGGATTAGGCATGGCACCTAAAAAAATAGATACCTGCATCGCCAAGGTACTGACAAATAGATTAAAAGTCGGTTCAGGAGGAATAAAATCTTTTGTCTCTTCTTGCATATTTAATAAACCGTTATACCGGCATAGCCAACGACTGAGGCGTAATCCCTTGTTACCTCGCCGCTGGTCTGGTATTTAATTAAACTTGCCTTTTTTGCTCCCAGTATCTTTGCGGCAACCAACATTATAATTGTCGGAGCGTATCCACACATAGAGATATCAAATTTATGAATATTGTCCCAAAGCCTATCTTCATCTAAACTCAGGATTGCTTCTATGGCTTTTGCATCTTTTGTCTTGGCATCTCCCTCGCTCTCGTAATGCGTCATATCAGAACTGGCAACTATTAAACAGGAATCTTTTAATTTTAGTTCTTCAATAGTTAAAGCGATTGTCCTGCCTACTTCTTTATATGTCTTAAGGTCCGCAGGGCCGATAACCAAAGGAACGATTTTAAAATCGCTCTTTTTATACTGCAAAAAAGGCAGTTCTACCTCAATGGAATGTTCGTATAGGTGAGCAAGATTATCGGCTTTAATATGTAGGGAATTATTTAAGAGTCCCTTGGCCAAGGCGCTGTTTATCTCTATTTCTCCCAACGGTGTCTGCCATTTTCCTTCGGACATTAAACTAAAAACCTGCCCATAACCCGTATGATTGGGTCCCAAAATAATGACATTTTCTTTTATAATTATACGCGAAATAACCTCTGCGACTACCATGCCGGAGTATATATAACCGGCGTGAGGCAACAGACAACCCACTACCTCCATCTGAGTTTGCTTCCAGTTAGTAAAAGATGCAATTTGTTTTTTTAATTCTTTATCTTTTGAGGGATAGAATTGACCGGCAACCGCAGGAATTCTAATTTTTGATTCTCTCATCTAAAAATTTCCTCTAAGTAATATTTGCTTTCTTTCAAACTATTGGCATCGGCTAAAGGAAAATGTGACTCAACAACCTTAAGGGTTTCTTTTTTAAGATATGGCCTAAACTGCTTAAAATCAATTTCTCCTTGAAGTGGAGATTGATGGTCAACGCAATTTAAAACATTGTGTATATGTACGCCAATCAACTTATCAGCATATAAATTCAGATATTCTCCATTTCCAACTAAACCTAAATTTTCAAAAATCCGGCTATGACCAAAATCATGCCAATAATAAACACCCTGATTCTTAAATTCCTCTAAAATTATACCAATTTCCTCTAAGGAAGGTATCTCGCGGTAATAAAAACGATTCTCAATACCCAACAAAACATCCTTTTCTTGCGCATATTTTGTCAATTCTTTTAACGATTTTAGGATGCATTCAAAATGCAGAGCCGCCACTTTTTCTCTTTCTTGGTGCATCTGTTCTTTAAGCTGTCCAAAGGCCTCAGAATCCTTTAGTCCTTTTTGATAAAGCCCAATGAGTTTTCTTGTATGGTCGGTAATTTCATTTCTGCCACAATGTAAAATTACGACCCTTGCCCTCACTCGCTTTGCGGTATCAATAGTTTTTTTGGTATAGTAAACCGCCTTTTGTCTCTCCTCTTCATTTAAGGAAGAAAGAGAATAATAATCAGGAAGTGCTTTCTCTTTACTTAAGCCGTCAGGTATAGGACAGTAATTATGTACACTTAAGACCTTAATTTCTTTATCATCTACTAATTTAGAAATCTCATCGACAATTGCGGCCTCAAGGCTGAAATTCAGTTCTACTGCCCTAAATCCTAATTCTTTTATCTCATCTATTATTTCTCTAGCCGTTAAACAATGACCGCTGTTCCAAGCAGTGGAAAGCGCCAAACACATCTTTAGCGTCTTGACCGAGATTTCTTTTTACGCTTACGCTCGCTGGGCTTCTCATAATGTTTGCGGTCTCGAAGCTCTTTTAGTATACCTTCCTGTTCTATCTTTCTTTTAAACCGCCGGAGCGCAGATTCAAAACTTTCATCTTTTCTGACTTCAATTTCTGGCATATTTATCACCCTGTCTTTTATGGAATAACCTTAAAAACCTTATCGTGTGGATGGACCTTCTGAAGAACTTTAATACCCACCAAATCTCCTGCCTTTGCCTCGCCAACATTAGCATGTTCAATCTGCAGAGAATCTACGCTCTGCGCAAAATCAGAAGTATGGCCCTTAATATGAATGGTCTCGCCCAATTTTAAAGTATCGCTAAGTTGTATTATTCCCACGCCTATATGGCCATAGTAATGGGTAATTATACCAACTTCTTTCTCTTGCATAACTACCTCCTTTTTACTCAGCTGTATTATACCACTTAATTTATTCGGTTTCAAAGGAAATGATAATATTGAAAGATAATTGGGGGTAATTTAATTCTCGGGGAAATGGCGGAAAGGGGCTTGCGTTCTGAATACTTTTTATGCTGATTTCTCTTAAATACGGATTGGGGCTGGATTTATCTTCTATAATTCTTACGCCTTGAAGTCGCCCATCAGAGAAAATCGCAAAAGATACATATACCTCTCCCTTATCCCGACGGCTATAAATCTGGTATGCTGCTCTTTTAATTCTTTCTCTAATAGTTTGATAATAATTTAAATAATTAGGGTTATCAACTTTTCCAGAATCAACCGCAAGAAAAGTAATTTTATCTTTAGAAAA
>JAMWDD010000040.1 GCA_023818885.1 Candidatus Omnitrophota bacterium
CTCATAAGATTGTTTCTATTCTTTTCTTAAGTTGCGCTTTATTTAAAGCGCCGCTGATCTGCTCTTGGATCCGGCCATCTTTAAAGAAGATTAAGGTAGGAATGGACATAATGCCAAATTCCTGCGCGAGTTTATGATTATGGTCAATATTGACCTTACCAATTCTTATTTTACCACTATATTCTGCTGCCAATTCCTCCAAGACAGGATTAAGCGCCTTACAGGGCAGGCACCACTCTGCCCAGAAATCTACCAACACCGGCAGTTCTGAATCAAAAACCTCTTTTTTAAAATTTTTACTATCCAGATGTAGAATTGACATATCCAAATACCTTTCTTTCAGGATATTAAATATTGTTGGCCGTGAAAGTAATATTGCGGTCAATAAAATCGAGGATCTTCCTCTGGACTACACTGGGCAGATTACAAAATTCCACCCCCATACCCGGATGGTATTGGGGCTGAACCCTTCTATCCGAAAGCCACACTACCCTTGCCTCGGTTTCAATCATGCCTGGCTTAGGGCTAAGATACATTCTTATTAGTAAACTCTCATTTAAAGAAAATTTATTGTATCCCATTATATAAGCGCCCACTGCGCTTAAATCCAGTATTTCACCAGTCATCCATTCGGTTTCCTTTGCACTAAGTGACCTGTATTCAACCTTAATCTTAATCGGCAATCGTTTGAATCTGCGGCGCAGGGGTTTTTGCTTTATCTTCTCAATTATCCTGTCTTCCTTAAAACTATTAAGACCGACCTCTTCCGAGGCGTATATCTCAAATGTCCGCTCCAGCCCCGAAATAGCAAAGATGCCTTTAAGATGCGCCGGGATATTTATAAACTTGAGCCGGCCATTATTATTTATAACTTCCTTATATGCGACAGCAATAACAGAGATTCCAGTATAATCTATAAACTCTACCTCTTCCATATTGCAGAGTATATCCAACTCTCCATTGCGCAAAAGATAACCGATAGTCTCAATGAAAATCGCCGAATCTACATCAATGCGACCAGCAATATCCAAAATAGTCACACCTTGCCTTCTGCGGACAGATATTTCCATATTATTACTTAGAGAATCCGGTAATCACTTTTATAAACGGATGTATATTATACCTCAAAAAATTGAAACTGAAAGAAAAATTATTTTTAGTAATATACCGGCAGGAATAAAAGTGCCATCCAGACAATGGTTGTAGTAATTATACCTACTACCAAACCTATCCGGAACCAGCGAAAAAAAGTCAAGCGGATATTTTTTTCTTTTTCTAATATCCCTAAAGCCACGATATTGGCGGTTGAACCCACGAGCGTGATATTGCCACCCAGGCAGCCGCCAAACAAAAGCGCCCACCATAAAGGATGCAGATTTACGCTTAAACCTTGCAAACTTTGCACAATCGGAATAAATGCAGCAACCATAACGACATTATCTAAAATACTAGAACCAAAAGTAGAAATCCATAATATGGTAGTTATTAATAAAGAAGTGCTGTTCTTAGCAAGGGTAACTAAGTGTCTTGCCAAAACATCGGTTGCCCCCGTATACTTCAAGGTGCCGGCCTGTGCAAACAAGAGCATAAAGAAAAGCAGTGTCCACCACTCCACATCTTTTTCTATAAATTCCCTTGCCTTCCTCCGCTTCCAGACCATCACCAAACCACTTGAAATAAGCGGCGTAATAAGTAATATCGTATTTGGCTGAAGATTCCACATTAATTCTAGACGGTGGTGCAGAGAGATAAAAACTAAGGTTATGCCAAAGATGGCCAGGCTTATCTTTAGTTCTTTCTCCGGCGGCACAGAAATAAGTCGGATGAGTATCTCATTGCTTCCTAATTCTTTAATCTTTCGGTCAAACTCAGAGAGTGCCTTCCTATACCAAAATTTTACAATAAAGATAAGTGTCAGAAGGCAAACAAGCATAACAGGAAATGCCTTTAATATAAAATCCTCAAAGGTCAAACCTGATTTTGCGGCAATGAGTATGCCAATAGGGTTACCCAAGACCGTACCACTGGAACCGATATTGGTAGCCAGAACCGCAATAATTAAAAATGGCGTGGGGTCAACTTCAAAGTAATCACAAATTTCTAAAATCGCGGCAACCACAAAAATTATAGAAGTAACTTCATCCACTGCGCAAGCAAGTAAAGCAGAAATAAATGAAATAGAAACCAGAAATTTTCGGGCAGAAAGATTGGGAAGACGTAAAATCAAACTTACTATCCAGGCAAAAACGCCTGCGCCTTTTAAGAGACCGATCAAAACCATCATACCCACAAGAAAGAGGATGACCTCTAAAGAAGCGGATTTTATGACATTCTCTAAATCAATGGTCCGGGTAATTAAAAGCGTAGCTGTCCCCAAAAAAGCAAAACTTAAACGAAAATCCCAGAAAAATAAAGTCCCCAATATGGAAACAGAAAAAATAGATATGGCGATTGATTGGTGCACATTTAAACCAATCTTATTGGCAATGCAACCTAACCCTAAGGATATCGCAATGAGTAAAAAAATCTTCTTGGCCATTTTATTTATCCGCCAACGTTATCTCTTTCCTAAGGGCCCTGAGAATATCACAGCGGGCAATTATGCCTAAAACCTTTCCTGTCTTATCCAGAACCGGAATCCGGCGCGCCTTCTGGGTCAACATCAACCTTGCCACTTCGTATAAACTCGTATCCTCACTTGTAGTTACTACCTCCCGACGCATCAACTCGCCGACCTGTAGCGTACTTAACTGATTGAATTTTCTTTTTATGGCCTTGGTATCTTCCTCATAAACAAAAGTACCTACCTTTTCTACATATCCCGGTAATATGTGCCTTAAAATATCTTTTTCCGTAAACATCCCTACAAGTTTTCCATCCTTATCAATAACGGGCAGACCGCTAATCTGCATCTTCTCCAGCAAATCCAGGGCCTCCTGGGCATTGGTCTGGGGCGAAATACTAATAACTTCTTTTATCATTATCTCTTTAACTTTCATTTCCACCTCTCCTTACATCTGGTAAAAGACCTATTTCCAAATGCCCGGTATCTTCCTGCCGCAAAAAGCGCACCTGCCATCCTTGATATTTACTTCTAAAACATCGTATCCATAGCGGCGCACAATAATGCGTTTGCAGTTTGGGCAATATGTATTTTCCGCCGGATGCCCGGGCACGTTTCCAATATAAACATAATTGAGGCCCTGCGCCATCGCAATATCCCTTGCCTTTTCTAAGGTTTCAATAGGAGTAGGCGCAAGATTCATCAATTTATATTGAGGGCTAAAACGTGAGAAAAAAAGCGGTGTATCTGGACCTAAATATACATAAATCCATTCGCACATCTTTTTTATCTCATCCAGATTGTCATTAAGTCCAGGCACCACCAGATTCACCACCTCAGTCAATATACCCAATTTTTTTAATTCTAATAATGTGTTTAATACAAATGGCAAATGCCCACCTACCACATCGCGGTAAAACTTTTCATTAAAACCCTTGAGGTCTATCTTGATCACATCAAAATATTTAGACAGCTCTTTTAGCGGCTCAGGATTAATATAGCCGGCGCTGACCAAAACATTTCTTAAACCCGCCTCTTTAGCCAGTTTTGCCGTATCTAAAACGTATTCATAAAATACGGTCGGCTCAGAATAAGTATAGGCAACGGACTTACAGCCGCTAAGCAAGGCATCGCTTATCACCTCTTCAGGCAGATAAATCTCACCCCTTGCCTGCTCAGGATAACTCTGCGAGATCTCCCAGTTCTGGCAAAAGGCGCACCTTAGATTACAACCGACAGTGGCCAGCGAATAAATAGAACTGCCCGGCAGCATATGATAAACCGGTTTTTTCTCAATGGGGTCAATGTGCACCGCCACTGGCTGGGCATAAACCAGCGTGCGCAATTTATTTCCTGAATTCATCCTTACCCGACAAATGCCGCGGCTTCCCTCTGGTAAAAAACAATGAAACGGACAGAGTTGACACTGTACACCTGCGCAAATATTGCGCCACCAAAGCGCCTCTTTAATGTATCTTTGGTCTATCTTAAATAGCTTATTAAATGTCTCCGGTGGTTTTAAAAAAGAGATACCTAAAGAAACGCTTGTTACCAAAAAAACCATCAGGCATAAGATTAGCCGCAAGCGAAAATTGAGTTTTTCTCCCATCTTTAATCCTTATTGATAACTACTAATGCCGCCACTTGCATAATTAACCCTACCATTAAAGCGCCTCTTAGGCCTAAGAGCGGAATAATTAATAGACCCGTTAGCAATGCGCTCAATGCCCCTCCCCAGAGGTCTGCAGCATAAAGCATACTTGAAACTTTTTCTAAGGGGCCTTCTCCTAACGCCATGTAACCGCTTAAAGGAAAACCCCTTCCCAGAATAAAGCCAATCAATGCTAACAAAAAAGGAAAAAGCATAAGTAAGCAGACACCGCATAAATTCTTAAACAAAGGTAAAATTGCAAATAAAAGTAAGGTAAAAATTAAAAATACCCCCAGCAAAATATTCAGCCGCACTTTGCTAAAAAAAGAAACATTTTCCTCCGGCACCCTGGTCAATAGCGCGCCTGCCCAAAGACCAAACATAAAAGCAGCAAACAAAACACCCATCTGCCACCAGACAGAGCCGTATAAGGCCTGAAAACTCAAAACCAGAATCATCTCAACGAGCATGCCGATAAAGCCAAGGAGAAAGATAAATACATAATATCTATATTGTAATAAATTCAGGTGGTATTTGTAAAGTTTATACAGCGACCAAAACAAAATCCCCCCTCCCAATAAAACGAACAAAAAATAAAGCGGTGTAGAAAATTTTTCTAACCAGAGCCGGGAAAAATAAAAATAGGCGATGGGTCTAAAATCTGTATTCAATTTTATGCCTTTGGCGCCTTCTAACCTTTCTTTTACATAATTTTTTCGCTCCTGGGCTAATTTATATTGAAAATAGCCGGCTACCACATACTGATTAACAATCTTTCTTTCTTGTAGCCGGCCAACCAACAGGTCTTTGGTCAAATCTATTTTTTGGGGGCTGGCCAAAAAAATCAGATTCTCTCCCGGGATAAAATCCACAAAGTCAAAGACGGATTTTAATGTCTTGTATATTGAGGCATTAAAAATCTGGACATCGGTCTTTAGATATTCTGCAGCTGAAGGCAGAGAAAAGGCCAATATGCCATGATTTTTAAGCCGCGATTTTAATTCCTGATAAAATTCCCGTGTATAGTAACGGTTAACTGCTGCGCAAGACGGCGCAGAAAGATTTAAAATCACCACATCATATTGTCTGGGCACAAATTTAATCCAGAATCTTGCGTCTAAAGGATGAAACAAAACCCGCCTCTCCTCTAGCGCCGATAAATCTTTGGTATCTAAATAGCGTTTTATTAATTTTATCACCTTTTCATCCAGTTCCAAATAATCTATGCTTTTAACCTTGTATTTTAAGACCTCCCTCAAAGTCCCTGTTGTGGCCTGGCCGACGATGAGGATATCCTCAGGAGATAGACTTAATAAAAGCGGCCAGTGGACGAGCTCTTCGTAATAAAAGGGATCTGGAAAATGCGCAGAGATTAAGCCGTTTTCAAAAAACAAATAAAGTTCTTCCATCTGCGCCACGGCCAGATGACTATAGCGCGACTCTTCTTCTTTTAATAAATTATAACCCTTCCATTCTAAAGCGCGGCTAAATCTCTCTAATCGCGACACACTTACCAAAAGCATAAGCAATGCCAGAATGGGTACTGCGACCACTACCCTTTTTTTATCTTTTCTTAATCGCTGAAATAAAATTGCCAAAAATGCGCTTAAAAATCCCAAGATAATCGCCAGCGTCAAAAGCCGCAGCCGGCCAACAAAAAGATAAGTAAAGGCAAGACCCCCAAAAACACTGCCGGCGCATTCTAAGGCATAAACCCTCTTTAGCGCGGCTTCGCTTTTTAATTTTTGAGCAAATAATCTGCAGGCAAAAGGAAAGATAATTCCCAGCAAAAGACAATAAATACTTAAACTAAAAAAGGTAATCGCAACCATCGGCAGCGGTCCGATAAAAGCGCCAAAGTAAAATAAACTCTTTACCATACGGATAACCAAAATCTCCAAAGGAAGCAAAAGGGAAAGCAGGGCAAACAAAAAATCAAAACTATTTACGAGAATATTTCTTCTTTGCAAAGCGCGGCTTAAGGTGCTTCCTGCACCTACCCAGAAAAGCCAACTGGAAAGCGCCGCGCCTAAAAAGAGTTCGTTTCCGTAAAAAACAACGGAAAGCTCCCGAAAGATGATCAACTGGCTTAAAATAGCCAAAAACCCGTAAAAGAAAAAGGCAAAATCAAACATCCCCTTCTTTCTTCTTTTAAGACCGTTTCTAAATTACCCTAATAAAATCAATGACTTACAACAGAACTGTCCCCGGGGGACAGTTCTATCATAAATTTATATATAGCAATGGGTTAAGAAGAAACGGTCTTATTTTATTTTATTTTATTAGTGAAAATACGCCTATTATTAAAAACCAACCGCCAGTGATAAATGCAGCTAAGACGCCAATATTCTGCAGACGTTTTATCTTTGCCAGCCACGTTACTGATAACAATGGCAAGGTGTAAAGCGCAGTACCCAGAAAGAATCCCAGAAAATAAACTAAGCCCTTGACCACCCTGGCTAATTCCAGCAATCTAATCATCCCGACCATAAATGGCGGGCAGATGTTTATGCCCACCAGGAACCCCAAGAAAAAAGGTATTCGGATAAAAAAACGGTTTTTGCTGATTTTGGCGCAAAAATGCAGTTGAGGAAAATTTTTTACCCCGGCAAATGCCAACATCAAAAACGCGCTGATAATCATTGCTATGGCTAAAACTTTGGCAAAAACTAATCCTTGAAAATTTTTGCCTAAAACGCTCATCACCGAGGCAAAAATAATATAAGCAAGCAATCGGCCAAAAAGAAACTCTAAGATATATTTTAGGTTTGCCCACGCACTTGGCCTTGCCTCAGCCAAAAGATAAGGAACCAAAAACGGCATACAGGCGCCCAAGCAATATCCGGCCGTGGATAGACCCAAAACAAAACCCTCTAAACACAATAACATTTATCCTCCGCTTAACATACCGATTAACTTGATAAATGCCTGCGGCACAAATAAATTAGAAAGTGCGCCTAAAATCAATAAGCAACAAAAAATAAATACTGTCCTCACTTCTCTTCCTGCCAAAGTAAATTTAATTGCTTGCGTCGGACAGACATCTATACATTCTCCGCAGCGATTGCAATAATTAAGGGGCTGGTATCTAGCCAAACTCTCCTCATTAATGGCAAACATCGGGCATCTTTCTATACAGGTCTTGCACTGGATACATTTATCCTTATCAATGGTTAGGCGAAAAGGATTGAGTTGGCCGAATACACTGATAAAGGCGCCAAAGGGACATAAAAAGCTGCAAAAGGTGCGTTTTTTAAGGACAATCGGAAGAATAAGCACAAAAAATAAAGCCACAAAAATAAAGATGAAAAGTTGAAGATGCCGGATAAAGATATCCCCCCGCTCCAGAAATTGAGTGGTGGCTTTTAACGGACAAAACCACAGGCAATATACCGGCAGACCAGCAGTAAAAGAAATGATGACGATAAAAATGGTAAAGGCAAGCGGAAAGTCACGCAGTTTAGTCGGCAATTTTATTTTAAAAAGCGGCCTTTTTAAAAGCCGACAAAATCCGTCATCAAAACCGCCATAAAAACACACCCACGCGCACCAGGCCTGACCCAATATCAAGGTTATCACCAACCACAAAAAGCCCAAACTTAACACTCCCCAAACCGGCCACCTTCCGCTTGTCAAGGCCAGATACTGATTGTAGAGGAAATTTAAGAAAGTGGAGACGATGGCAATATGACAGAATGGCACACCTTGGGTTTTGGGAGAAGCGAATTTAAACTGGAAAAGAAATGCCCAGGCAATAATGATAAAGAGGATACTTCTTAATTTGGAGATCTTGCTACCCTTAAAGAGAAGATAGGCAAAAAAGGCAATCACTAACGACCAAACTAACTTGGCCAAGAATAAAGCGGTCTTTTCTTTTAAGAAAAAAGCAGGTAAGACCAAAATGATAAAAACAAATGAACTTAAGATAAAAGAAGGTCTTTTCACATCAAGGCGTGCAGGCCCTTACTAAACAGCCGCCAGAATATTCTGCATCGACGCTTACCAAATTCTCTAAGCGCTCTTTTTTCTGTAAAGTGAGCACCTGTTCTTTCTTGGTACCGTATCTATAAACGGTAATCCCTTTGCATCTCAACTTATACGCCAGCATATATATCTTTCTTATATCCTCGACAGTCGATTCCGCCGCTAAATTTATGGTCTTAGAAACGGAATTGTCACAAAATTTTTGAAAGGCAGCCTGTATTTTCAGGTGCTCCAACGCCGAGATATCAAAGGCGGTAACAAACAGTCGCCGGATGTCTGGAGGAATGAATTTAATATTTTGGATAGAGCCCCGTTTAGCAATTTCCATCATCAGTTCTTTAGAATAAAATCCTCTTTTGCGGCTGATTTCTTCAAAATAAGGGTTGCTCTCAAATAATTTTACCCCCGAAAGGACATTGCGCACAAAACTTACTGCAAAAAGCGGCTCAATACCACTGGAACAACCCGCAATGATGCTGATTGAGCCAGTGGGCGCAACCGTATTTACAGTGGCGTTGCGCATCAAAAGACCCTTCTTGGCATAAAGAGAATATTTAAAATTGGGGAATACCCCCCTTTCTCTGGCTAAGGCATTTGATGCCTTTTGCGATTCTAAATGGATAAAACACATGATATCTTCTGCCATCTTTACTGCCTGGGGCGAATTATAAGGGATACCTAAAAGAATAAGCATATCCGCAAAACCCATCACGCCTAAGCCGATTTTACGGTTTTTTGAAGTTACATCTTTAATTGCGGCCAAAGGAAACTTGTTTACCTCGATGATATTATCCAAAAATCTAATTCCCCATTTTACGCGACCGGCTAGCGCATCCCAGTCCAAAGACCCATTTTTAACAAACTTAGAAAGATTTAGCGAGGCCAAAACGCAACTCTCATAAGGAAGAAGGGGAACCTCGCCGCAAGGATTGGTGGCCTCAATCCTGCCTAAAGCCGGGAGTGGATTATGTCGGTTTATCTCATCTAAAAATATAAGGCCAGGGTCGCCTGTGCGCCAAGCAGAATCAATGATTAAATCAAAAATCCCGCGGCTACTCACCCGACGCACAACTTTGTTATTGCGCGGATTGATGAGGTCGTAATATTTATTCTTTTTTACTGCCTCCATAAATGCATCGGTTACACCGACAGAAAGATTAAAATTAGAGAATCTTGCCTCCTGCGACTTTGCCTGGATAAAATCCACGATATCCGGATGGTCGCACCTTAAAATTCCCATATTCGCCCCCCGTCGGCGGCCGCCCTGCACAATTACGCCGGTTGCCGTATCAAAGATCTCCATAAAAGAAACGACACCCGAGGCCTCGCCTTTTGTGGAATAAACCAAATCGCCTTTGGGTCGCAGATGCGAAAAATTAAAACCCGTGCCGCCCCCGGTCTGATGAATGATGGCCATACATTTTAAACTATTGAAGATATCTTCCATAGAATCCTCAACCGGCAGGACAAAACAGGCGGCTAACTGACCGATAGCCGTGGCGGCATTCATTAAAACGGGTGAATTCGGCAAAAATTCCAAGTTGCACATCATCTGAAAAAAGTTCTCTTCTACCTGGCTAGGGCTATACTTTCTGGATTTAAAATGTCTTTCTGC
>JAMWDD010000041.1 GCA_023818885.1 Candidatus Omnitrophota bacterium
GGTTATTTCAGGAAAGGAAATGATATGGACGCGCACATTGCTATAGAGGGGGAAATTTAAATATTTAGAAACATCGCGAATATGTTTTTTGCCGACGGAGATTACTTCACCCGTCGGTTTAATTACGCGGGCAGATTCTAATTCTACTTTTTCAAAGGTAGAGTCATAATCCGTTTCTATTTCAGAAAAATCATCCTTCCCCCTTTCATTTAATATCTTTACCGCATAATGTAAAGTAGTAACAAGGGTGTTTTGTGCGGTTACTTCCAATGACTCATCACAATAAAGAATCAAGGCGCCTGCTTCGGGATATGCGTTTTGGTCCGGCGCCTGAAGAATGGCGGTGCGGATATTCTCATCAAGGTCAGCAAGTTGCGCAACTTCTCTGGACTTGGTGATAATCTCTATACGCTGAAATGCCTTTTCTTTATAATGGGGGTCTTTTATCTTATTATACAAACCCAATGCCTGGTCATAGAGATTTAGATGCTCGCAAGCCAGTCCATAATAAAAAAGATATTCTGCCTCATCCCAGCCCTCTATGCGTCTAAACGCCTCTAAGGCAGCGGTATAATCTGCAGATTTATAATAGGAAATACCTAAATATTTTTTTGCCTCCGGTGTCGCCAACCCTTTAAACTCCTCAATCGCTTTTTCATAATCGCCGTGAGAATAATAAAGCAGACCAAGATTAAAGTGATCGCCGCAAAGTTGATAGGCCCGGATTGCCCTCTGATAATAGAGATGGGATTTTTTTACAAAATCCGCTGCCTCATCTGTTTCTTTTGCGCAACCTAAGAAGGCCGTAAAAAACAAAACCAAAATTATCTTATAATTCTTCTTAAACATAACCTCTCCTTTATATTATTATATTCTTTCATAAAAAACTGGGTCAGTTTAGCCGCAGGCCAAGAGCCAATTTTTTTTCTCTCACATATTGCCACGGGCATAATCCCACTTAAAGAATTAGTCAGAAAAACTTCTTCGGCATTCAATATATCTTTTTTGCCAAGTTTTGTTTCGTAAGATAACAGACCCTTTTCTTTGGCTAAATCCAAAACCACCTTTCGTGTAATGCCCTCTAAACAACCGCAATCTAGAGAGGGTGTATAAAGTTTATTATTTTTTACCAGAAATATATTGGTGCGGCTTCCCTCAACTACATAGCCATCTTGGTTAAGTAAAATTGCCTCATCAAAGCCGTTTTTTTTTGCTTCATTATAAGCCAGCTCTAACAGGCCGCGACTTAAAGTTTTTATCCGGCTAAATTTTAAATCCGGCGTCCAGCGAAAAGGAGAAATCTTAATCTTAAATCCCTGTTCATATTTTTTTTCAGGATAAGGATGGTATTTTTTAATGATAATAAACATATGGGTTTTCTTCTCCCCTTGGAAGGCAGCCAACTTTACATAGGCATCTTTAATTTTATTTTGCCTTATCGTCTTATAAAGAGCGTATTTTAAAAATTCCTGCGCACGAGGAACCTTTAATCTTAAAAATTTTGCAGAATTTCTAAATCTTTCTAAATGTGCATCCAGATAAATGATATTTCCTTTATAGGCGCGCATGGTCTCAAATATCCCGTAACCTCTCAACAAGCCGGAATCAAGAAATCGGCGGCTTGCTGCATCCAAACTCACAAACTTGCCATCGAGGTAAATTTTCATCTGTAAAATTACCCCCTCAACCCCTTCAAAACCCTTCCAAACCCCTTCAAGACCGTTTCTCAATAACTCCTTTATTATCAAAGAGTTACAACAGAACTGTCCCCGGGGGACAGTTCTGTCAGAAGTCATTGATATTATTAAAGTTAGGAAGAAACGGTCTGGTGTTTATTTGGTGTTTATTTGGTGTTTATTTATGGTGTTTATGTATGGTGTTTATTGCCTTTAATATCCCACTTGCCTTTACCAATGTCTCCTCGTATTCTGACTCAGGATCAGAATCCGCAACAATTCCTCCTCCCACGGAAAAAGATAATTTATCGTTCTGTTTTAAGACAGTGCGAATAAGGATGTTTAAATCAAGATTACCACAAAAACTTAAATAGCCCAAAGAGCCAGTGTAAATAGCGCGGCTATCCGGCTCAAGTTCATGGATAATTTCCATTGCCCGGATTTTGGGACAGCCTGTAATCGAACCACCGGGAAAACAGGCCTTAATTAAATCTATCCTATCCATTTCTTCATGGAGAATCCCTTCTATGGTAGCAGTAGTCTGAAAAACCGTGCTATACTCTTCTAAATTTCTTAACGATTTTGCTCTTATGGACCTATATTCACAGACCCTGCCTAAGTCATTGCGCATTAAATCCACAATCATTACCAATTCCGCCTTGTCTTTTACGCTGTTAAGGAGTTCCCGTCTTAAAAATTTATCTTTTTGCTTAAGTTGTGAACGCGGCCGTGTACCTTTCATTGGCCGGCTCTGAACCCGCCGGCCATCAAGACTTAAAAAACGTTCGGGCGAAGAAGAAATTATTTGGAAATCACCACCGTCTAAATACGCACTAAAACAAGCAGGGCTTATCTTCCGCAATCGCTGATATAGAGCCGCCGCGCTAAAGTTACTTTTTGTCGTGAACTTCTGGGAAAGATTTACCTGATAAATATCTCCCTGGGCAATATAGGCCTTTGCTTTCTTGACTGCTTCCAAATAATCTCTTTTTTTAAAATTAGAGGTTGGTGAGGTGGTTTCTTCTGTCTCGGGCACAACTTCTCTTTTTCTGAAATCTATTTCCGCCAACATCCGGATTAGTTTCTTAAAAGTGGATTTATCTTGCGAGAATAAAAAAAGTTTATTTCTATAATGGTCAATGGCAATGACCGAATTATAAAAGGCGAAATAACAATCAGGGATTTCCGTATCCGCGCGATAAAGCGGCCTTAATTTTTTCTCAAGCAATAAACCAAAATCATAGGCAAAAAACCCTACTCCTCCGCCGATAAAAGGCGGGGTATCTTTGGGCCTTTTTATTTTATACTCATTTAAAATCTGCCTTAATTCATTAAAAGGAATTCTGTTTTTCGTCTTTAAAATATAAAATGGTTCAAGCCCCAAAAAAGAATAACGACCCAGGCCATCTTTTATGACTGCGCTATCTAAGAAAAAACAATTTCTCTTTTCTTTTATCGCTTCAAATATCCGCCAGGTGTCCTGATAAAAATTATAGGATTTCCAGATGAAGTATCCCATCTATACTAAAAGTGCGTTCTTCTTTTCTTAAATCACAATAGCCCACTAAATAATATTTATTATTCTCTTGCTTTATCTGTCTGGGAATGACTTCGCGCTCGGTAACCTCTGCATTTGAGCGGGAAAGGTATTTTATCTTTAATCTCACCTTAAGGTCAAGCGCCTCTTGGATACGGCTTATCTTCTGATTGCGGAGGTCATTCAAATAAGGAGAAGCGAGGCCAAAAAGGGTCTGTAAACTTCTAAAATCATCGATACCCTTTGCTTTAAGTAATTCTTTCAGCCACTTAAAAACATCCACCGATAAATATACATCAGAAAGCGCGCGATGAATTTGTTCCTTCTTAACGCCAAGTGTATTCGCAACATACCCCAGATTGTATTGTCCTAAATGCGGCAGGAGTCTTCTGGCCATAGCCAGAATATCAATTACCGGTATCTGCCATGCTAAATTCCGATTGAGTAACTGTAGTTCTTTATTAATAAACCCTAAATCAAAAGCAGCATTATAAGCGCATAAAACACTTCCCTCAACAAAATCCAAAAATTTTGGCATTACCTCTTCCATCAAAGGCGCATCCTTAAGCATCGCATTAGTAATATGATGAATCGCAATGGCCTCTTCAGAGATTTGCCTGCAGGGATTAATCAAGGCGTGGAATTCGTTCTTTATCTGTGTCCCGATTAATTTTACCGCGGCAATCTCAATGATTCTATCTCCTGCCTCGGGCTCAAAACCGGTAGTCTCGGTATCAAAGATAACGAATTCTATCTCATCGATCTTTTGGTTATCCATTTCTCTCTACGATATAAGCTGCAATGAGTTCTACTGGTTTATAAGATAATTTTACCTTGGCCAGATTAGCCAGACCCAAATCATCCATTATATTTATATATCTATACTCGGTTAACTCTCTGGCAAATTCCCTGAAGATAAATTGGGCAATTCCCTTGATGTTTAAATCAGTGGTCTCAAACAAGATGCAAAATGTCTGGGGATTGAGGGGAAATCCTAATGTATAAGCACTGATTTCTCCATCTACCTTTACCACTCTGGCTATCAGACCTAATTTATCGTGATTCCCCAGCGCTATTTTTTGGGCTAAAAAACTGTCATCAAGCATTCCCCGATAAACAGAATCTAAAGAAGTTAATCTACGCTTGCGCATCCATTTTTTATAGAGTCTAAGACAAGATTCTTTATCTTTGTTAGTCAAGGGCCTGTATTCAAAAAAATAATTTTTGACAAAATAATTGTAACTGGCGCGTTTAGATTTAAATTGGTTTCCTTTTAAATCCACCAGTTTTTGTCTTAAGCACACATATTCTGATGCCTTATAGATGCAAGTGTATCCTAAAGCGCGGTAGAAACTTAAATCTTTTTCTTCAACATTTTCTATTCGCGAAAGGCAGGGATTGGTATTAAAAGAATCCATAATTTTAAAACACTCATTAATTAAAAAACTGGATTGATCCTTACCCAGAGGAGGCAGATACATAAAACAGCCGATTTTATCGCGAAAAAAAAGGCAAAGGTTTTTTTCTATCATCAGCCAGAATATTTTATAAAGGGGCTTCCAGATAAAGATATTGGCAAAGTTATAACTGGAAAGTTTGTGATTTTTAATCTTTAGATATTTTTCAAAAATAAATTTGTCTTTTAAAGTAAGCTCGTTAAATTTCATTTATCTCTAAAAGGAAAGGCACAACAAATTCACTACCTCTTTCTCCGGAAAAAAGCCGATAATGCGGGGATTGCACTGGATAAGTTTTTTTATCTTGGGCTGTTTAAGAAATCTAGCTAACCTATCCACATAATTATTGAATTCTTCCTGCCTAAAGGTCTTTTGCACATAAGGGCAGTTTGTATCTATGGCAAGATAAATTTTATTTTTTATTTTGCGCAGCAGAAACGGATAAAGCCGGCAGTCAAATGGCCTTAAATTATAAATTTTACACCGATTGCTAAAAACCTCCAGAAAAGGACAAACCACTTCTCTGGACGCCGAGAGAAGGCGGATGAGTTTTATCTTTTTGGTATGTGGCCTTAAAGAAACGGGTATTTTTTTCTTTTTAAATAACTCTATTTCTTCATTTAAAAGAAAAGGAGACCATTTGCTGCGAATATTGGCATAACGGCAACACCCTTGGCAGTTTAAGCAGAAATTTTTGGGAATGAATTGCTTGAGATCGTATATTTTAAAGAAATGCTCTTTTCTTCTATTCAACCGGTATAATTATCTTTGTCCCTGCTTTTAATTTATTCGGGTCTTTAATTTTATCTTTGTTCAATTCGTAAAGATATTTCCAACGATAACCCGCGCCATACTGTTCCTGGGCAATCTTCCAGAGGGTATCTCCTTTCTTAACCACATATTCCTTTGTTGCTACCTTGACAGTACTTTCAATGTCTTTTTCTTCCTCAATTATGTATTTACCCTCTTCAGCCCTTTGCGCACCATATGCCTCTGCGTGGCTTGGTGCGGGGAGCATCACTTCTTCTACCTCGGCAATCACAAATTGGGCATTCCTATCTTTCTGCATCCCTACTAAATCCGTTATAGGAGCAACCGCATCCAATTTTCCCCTGCTGACAATACGAATACGGTTTTCGGCGATACCTTTATCAACCAAAAATGCCTTAACCGCTTCGGCACGGCGTCTTCCTAATTTAAGATTGTAAGATTCAGGACCGCGGATATCGCAATTTCCCGTAATTAATATATCGGCACTCGGATTTCTTTTTAAAGTATTGACGGCGCTCTCTAAAATTGGAGTATGGTCCGGTCTTAAATCGCTTTTGTCAAAATCAAAATAAATTTTTACATTCTTGATGATTTTTTTAATTAAAAGAGACGGCCTAAGTTCCCCTGGCTTTGCTGCGGGGAGCTCTTCTTCCTTATAATCATAGATGATTTTGTAAAGATAAATATAACCGCGATTACCCCAGGGCTTTGCGCTTCCGGGTTGCGTTGGCCACCACCAATAACCTCCCCGCGGATCCTTCACAGGTGCGGGTTTTGCATCTGTCGGCCACCATTTAAATTGCTCCTGCATTGCCTGAACTTCTTCTTCTCTTTTGGCCTTTCTTTCTTCTTTGGGAGTGCGGATATCCCAGGCAAAAACACTTATACAAAAAAGCAGAATAAAAATTCCTGATAATACGGGAAACAATTTTTTGTTCATCTAATACCTCCTTTGCCCTTTTTTATGAGGTATCTACTTAATTTTATTATGCCACTTTTTTCCTTATTGTCAACTTAATCTAATCTCTTTAATTGTCTGATGGCTAAGGCCTGAACATAAAGAAATCTTTTCCGGCGTATAGGCGATGTAAGTAGGCGTGACGGCGTCTGTCCAGGCGCCACAGTTAGCATAAATACCCTTTTCTATTACCTGCAATTGTGCCTGATGGGTATGTCCAAAAATAACTATTTTATAACCTCTCGTCAGATGCGCCTCGACTGCCTGCGCGAATTCGCCAAAATGGCCGCCGCGTTTAAGATATGCAGGAGAGCTGGGAGTTACTTTATTTTTTATCAAGGCTGCCTGCTGTAAAAAATCATCTACCTTAATCAATGCTTTTTTCATCCAGACATCAACATCCCGATAGATAAGGCGTTCTAAACTCGCCAGAAAAAGTGAAAAATATTTTCCTTTTGGCCAGCGTAGCGCCTGTAAAGGATTTTGATAACGATTAAAGATATCGTAACGATGGCCGTGTTCGGCAATGATTCCCTTTTCCTTGTCAGAATATTCCAAATCCAATCCACTCTCTTTATCCAAAAAAGCAGTAAAAGGAATGTAATCGTGGTTTCCCACCAAATAAGTAAGTTTTATTTTCTTTTTTAGACCTAACAACCTCTTCACCACCTCTTTATGTTTAAACAAAATTTTATCCAAACTTGCCTGCCACAATTCAAAAAGGTCGCCGGCAATAATAAGTTCCTTTGCCTCTTTTTCTACAAAGTCCAAAAAACCTAAAAATTCTTTATCGCGATGAAAATCATCGGTCCTTGTGCCATCGCCTAAATGTAAATCACTAATAAAAATACGCATCTATCTTAAACAGGGGACACTTTCCCTCTTGGCGAGGAAAGCTTCTGAGATAAAACCCGTCAGAGCTGGTTTAACTTAACAAGCATCTTATTTTTTTCTAAATAAGAAAGTTTTGCTTTGGGAATAATCCGGCGAAAAAATTCAATTGCCGCATCGTAGATCCTGCGCTCAACGGGGTAAGGGATATGGTCTTTCCCTCCGAAAGCAAAAGAATAACGCGCAGGGTCTTGGTATGACGGCTTTGCGGCATAAATCACCTCGGACACTAAACTTAAGGCACGCATTGTCTTTGGGCCTACGCCTTCTAAGGAAAGCAATTGTTCATAATTATGTGGCTTTATCGCGCAGACCTTAGCGAGAATTCTTTTTAAATAAGGGGATTCAAAAAAATTTTCTTCCACTACAGGGTGCCAGCGAAAATCGTAATCGGTAAGGTTTAAAAGTGTAAGTTTTTCATTATTGCGTTTTAAAGAAATCATTTGCGAAGTATGACAAAAATGTCGGCTTAAAATCTGAATATCTTTCATCAGGCCTGCATAACTGCCCCGTGCCAGTTCAGTGCTCACCTGACGGGTATGCTGGCTCTCTTTTGCGGTTAAATCCAAGGTGGGTGTTTTTATCTGGCTAATAATTCCAGAATGCGGCTGGCAAACCAAATCTGTAATTCTTTCGGAATACCAGTGATAGCGCCGCGCCGTCTGATTTGCTTGATTCATTCCCTGCTGTACTACTGACCAGGCGCCACTGCGGCAAAAGAAAAAAGCGTGGTGGTAAATCTGAAAACCATCCTGGACCAAAGCACTATCCACTTTTGCCGCCATACGCGAATTGTAGACTAAATTATCTACTTTTGGTGCGGGTAAACTCAAAACCTCCCCCCAATGCATAATTTCATCCGGGGTTTTACGCGACGTCTTACCTTTGCCACCACAGATAAAAATCCCCAATTCTTTTTCTTGACCGCGGATTGCCTCTTTTAAGGCCGCAGTTAAAATTGTAGTCAGGCCCGAGGCATTCCAGTCAAAGGCAAGTACGATGCCTAAGGACTGAAACCAGACCGGATCTCCAATGCGCTGGATAAATTCATCCGGGCCGTATTCTTCAACAATTACCCAGATTATCGGCCGCGCAAGCGCAACCATCCGCTCAAAAAGCCAACGCGGACACTTTCCCGTATCTAACCCAAATGTGGCAATCCCTCGGTGTATCATAAAAGTTGTCTCTTTAGGCCGTTTGTCGTATCCTCTGGCCAAATACAATTCTAAAAACTGGCGGAGAGGCAGGGATTCGAACCCTGGGTCCCTTACGAGACACACGCTCTCCAGGCGTGCCGGTTAAACCACTCCCGCACCTCTCCAAAGTTATATCGCCTTTAAATACAAAAAGCGCAAAATAAAAAGCGCGGCTAATAAATAGACCAGCCAAGAGACATCCCTGCCACGGCCGGAAAATAATTTTAAGGTGGCATAACTGATAAAACCAAAGGCAATGGCGGTGGCAATGCTAAAGGTAAGGGGCATAAGGATGATGACCAAAAACGCAGGGATTGATTCAGCATAATCCCGCCAGTCAATCTTAATAACGGAGTGCAGCATCATACTGCCGACGATAATTAAGGCCGGGGCGGTAACCGGATGTAATAAAATGCCTTCCTGCGTCTGATAGCCACCACCAATCATTTTGATTAAGGGCGAGAAAAACAAAGCAATCATAAACGCCAGACCCGTTACCACGCTGGCTAATCCACTACGTCCGCCACTGGCGATACCCGCAGCGCTCTCAATATAACTGGTGACTGTCGGGGTTCCGCAGATAGCGCCTACACAGGTGCCTACTGCATCCGTAAGCATGGCGCGGCCAGCGCGGGGTAGTTTTCCTGCGCGCATAAAGCCGCCGATTTCTGCCACCCCAGCTAACGTGCCGACCGTATCAAAGATATCCATAAATAAAAAAATAAAGATTATAGACAAAAGCCCGAGTTTCAGCGCGCCAAAAATATCCATCTTTAAAAAGGTAGGACCCAAAGAAGGCGGCAGAGAAATGAAACCCTGATAATTTACAATATCCAAAGGTATACCGATTA
>JAMWDD010000042.1 GCA_023818885.1 Candidatus Omnitrophota bacterium
CAATGCGTACTTTTGGCTTTGAAGAAGTCGGGATTGAGTTAAGCACGCGTCCAGAAAAGGCCATTGGCACTGACGAGGATTGGCAGAAAGCCACGCAGGCCCTGGAGGAATCATTAAAGGAAAAGGGTCTGACTTATCTGGTCAATCCTGGAGAAGGCGCCTTTTATGGGCCCAAGATAGACATAAAACTTAAAGATGTCTTGAAGAGAAAATGGCAATGTGCTACAATTCAATGTGATTTTGCGCTTCCCAAAAGATTCAATCTTACTTACATGGATACCGATGGACAAGAAAAACAGCCGATAATGCTGCATCGCGTCATTGTGGGAAGTTTAGAGCGATTTATGGGCGCATTGCTAGAACATTATGGCGGTGCATTGCCTTTATGGCTGGCGCCGGTGCAGGCGGAGGTTATTCCAATTAAAGATGCACAGGTTGCCTATGCGCAAAAGATAAAATCCACGCTTTTAGAAAACGATATCCGGGTAGAACTTGATAGCCGCAATGAGACCCTGGATAAGCGCATAAGGGAAGCGGAGATAGAAAAGACACCCTATATTTTGGTGGTGGGTGAACGGGAGACAAGAAATCATACCGTCTCAGTAAGGAAAAGAGGGAAGGGCGATACAGGCAGCATTACATTAGAGGAGTTTATTAAGCAGGTAAAAGCGGAGATTGAGAAGAAAATTTAATTTTTAAAAGGAGGTGGGCAATAAAGAAGTTTATCCGGGTTAATGAACGCATCCGTGCTCCCCAGGTGCGGGTGATTGGTCCAGGGGGAGAACAATTAGGGATTATGCCTACGGAAAAGGCATTGAGTTTAGCCAGCCAATATGATTTGGATTTGGTAGAGGTAGCGGAGCAAACCCAGCCGCCAGTATGTAAGATTTTAGATTTCAGTAAATTTAAATACGAACAGGAAAAAAAGGAACGCCAGGCGCGCAAACACCAGCATCAGACAAAACTTAAAGAAATCCGGATTATGCCCAATATCAAAGAGCATGATTACCAAGTGAAATTAAAGCAGATGTTTTCTTTTCTAAGCAAGAAGGATAAGGTAAAACTTACCCTTTTATTTCGTGGCAGGCAAATGGAACACATTGACTTAGGCAAGAAGGTAGTGGAGAGATTTATTTCTGATATCCAGGGCATAGGTGAGGTAGAAAAAAGTCCGGTCCTGGAAGGAAGGATGATGTCTGCTATTATCAGTCCAAAATAGCAAAGGTAAAGGTAAAATGAAGTTAAAAACTAAAAAGGGTGTGGTAAAAAGATTTAAGTTGACGAAAAAGAAAAAGATTCGCTATCGTCCCGGGGGTAAAAGCCATCTCTTATCCGCGAAAGAGTCAAAGCGTAAGAGACAGATGCGCCGCAGCCGTTTTATTAAAGGCGCAAAGGAAAAAAAATATTTAAGGAGGTTATTGCCTTATGGCTAAAGTCAAACACAGCGTGGCCACGCGTAAAAGAAAAAAGCGCTTACTTAAAAAAGCCAAAGGTTACAAATTAGACCGTTCCAAGCAATACCAGCAGGCACGCCGGACTTACCAGCGTGCCTTGGTCTATGCTTACCGCGACCGGCGCAACCGCAAAAGGGATTTCCGCAAATTATGGATTAGTCGGATCAACGCTGCTTGCCGGGCCTGTGGGATAACCTACAATAAATTTATCCACGGTCTAAAAAAGGCCAAGGTTTTGCTGGACCGAAAATCATTAGCAGAATTAGCGGTTTCTGATAACAGCGCATTCCAACGGCTGATTGAGATATCCAAAGCCAATACCTAATTCCCAGATTAAGAGGCAAAGATGTATGTGATTATAGTGGGTTGTGGCAGGGTGGGTTCAGAACTGGCCAAGATCCTTTCCCAAGAAGGTCACAATGTCGTGATTATTGATAAGGATGTGCAGAGCTTTAAGCGCTTAGGTGGCACATTTAATGGTGTGACCCTGGTGGGAAGCGGCTTTGATTTGGAGTTATTGAAATCCGCCGGCATTGCCCAGGCAGACGCCTTTTGTGCCCTTACCAATGGCGATAACACTAATCTGGTCTCTGCCCAAGTGGCCAAAAATATCTTTAAGGTTCCCAAGGTACTTGTGCGCGTCTACGACCCTAAGCGGGCAGAGATTTACAAGGCCTTTGGTCTGGATATCATTAGCGGAACCGTACTTTTTGCCTCGATGCTGCGTGATAAGATTATTGAATCAAGGTTTTCCAGTTATTTAATTGAGACGGGTGAATTGGGGGTGATTGAGATATGCATTAATAGTCACTTACAAGGAAAACGCGTTTCAGAATTGAACATCCCCAATGAATTTTTGGTGATTACGGTGATTAAGAAGAAAAAAGGTGTCATCATCCCTGAGGCCAATACCCTGGTTGAGGAAGGCGATACGGTTATGGCAGTAGTCAGGACGAGCAGTTTGGCTAAGATAAGAAAGGAATTTTTATTGTAAGATGTACATCCTGATTGTGGGTGCAGGTAAGGTAGGGCATTTTTTAGCCAAAAGATTATCTGAGGACAAACATACGGTGGCCTTGGTTGAGAAAGATGGCTCCATATGCGAGGCAGTGGCCAAGGAATTGGATATCTTGGTGATTAATGGCGATGGTTGCGATCCACACATTTTAGAAGAAGCAGGCATTCAGAAGGCGGATGTGGTAGCGGCAGTGACTGGAGAAGACGAAGATAATTTAGTCATCTGCCAATTAGCCAAAGAGAAATTCGGCGTCCATCGCACCGTGGGAAGGGTAAATGATCCCCGTAACGAGCATACCTTTAATGAGCTGGGGATTGATGTGCCGATTGATGCCACAGCAATCATTGCCAAGATTATTGAAGAAGAGGTTTCTTTTGCGGACTTTGTTACCCTCATGAGCTTTAAAAAAGGAAAACTCGTGATTGTGCGGGTTGACCTGCCCGAGGACTCTCCGGTGATTAATAAAGAAATTCAGAGTTTAAAATTTCCTGAAGACTCGGTTTTGGTCTCCATTATTCGCGGAGAAGAGGTCATCGTTCCCAAGGGAAACACGGTCTTACAGGCCCGCGATGACATAATCGCGCTCACCAAGATTGAGAATGAGCAGCAACTGCTCAACTTCCTCATCGGTAAAATTTAAAATATGCAGAGATTAGTTAATATTATTTTGGGCATTATGGTGGAAGTTGCTTACAGCCTGTTTATTGTGCTTTGTGCTTTCCTAATCGCGCGCCTGCTTTATTTATTTCCATAAAATGTTACTTAAACCCCAAGGAAAAGATTTAAAGATTATCGGCTATTATTTAGGCAAGATCTTCATCGGCATCGGACTTTTTATGCTTTTACCCATCTTTACCTGCATTTTATTTAAAGAGATAAATCCGTTGTTTGATTTTGCCAGCGGCATGTGCGTTACCCTCATCTTGGGACTCTTGCTAAATCTTTTGTGTAAGACCGATGACGAACCTAACTGGATGCACGGTTTGATTGTAGTTTCCCTCTCGTGGCTGGGAGCGAGTTTATTAGGGGCAATCCCCTTGTATCTGAGCGGCCATTGGCAGTCCTATCTGGATGCAGTTTTTGATGCAATGTCTGGTTTTGCCACTACCGGTCTGGCCTTGGTTCAGGACCTTGACCACCTATCTTTTGGCCACAATCTCTGGCGGCACTTAATTATGTTTTTGGGCGGCCAGGGAATAATCGTCTTTGCGCTTTCCTTTTTAGTGCGCGGTTTTGCCGGTGCATTTAAGATGTATGTGGGCGAGGCAAGGGAGGAAAGGGTCTTGCCCAATGTCATTGGTACAGCGCGCTTTATCTGGATATTAAGCATCGTTTATTTGATCTTCGGTACCCTCATTTTAGGAGGGGTAGCAATTTTGGAAGGGATGAAACCGGCACGTGCCTTTTTTCACAGCGCCTGCATATTTATGGCTGCCTTTGATACGGGTGGCTTCAGCCCCCAGTCGCAAAATATCCTTTATTACCACAGTTTTCCTTTTGAGATTGTTACGATTGTCTTTATGATTCTGGGTGCGCTAAATTTTAAATTGCATTATGCCCTTTGGACAGGTAATCGCCGGGAAATCCGGCGTAATATTGAGAGCGTCACCTTTTTTATTACCCTTATGATAACCTTCTTTATCGTGGCGCGGGGCTTGGTTAAGTCACACACTTACCCGACTTATTTCGCTTTATTTAGAAAGGGATTTTATCAGCTTATCTCAGCCCATACAGGTACGGGTTTTATGAATATTTATGCAGCTCAATTTATAAAAGAATGGGCAACCTTGGCTTTACTGGGAATTGTGATGGCGATGAGTTTGGGCGGGAGTAGTTGCTCCACTACCGGCGGTATAAAAATTTTACGCATCGGCATCGTGGGCAAGGCGTTTTTGCAGGATATAAAGAAAATTATTTTACCGGAGTCAACAGTTACCCAGGAGAAGTTTCATCATATAAAGGATGTGATTTTGGAAGATAAACAGGTCAGGGCTGCGCTCTTGATACTCGTATCTTATCTGGGTTTGTATTTTTTGGGCGCGCTCATTGGCTGCGCCCTCGGTTATCCCTTTTTAGAAGCACTTTTTGAGTCAACCTCTGCGGCAGCCAACGTCGGGCTATCCTGCGGCATCACCAGAGTTTCCATGCCCGGCGTTTTAAAGCTTACCTATATCTTCCAGATGTGGATTGGCAGATTAGAATTTATGTCCATATTTACCCTTTTAGGATTTTTGGTAGCCTGGATTAAAGGAAGAAGATGATTAAAAATTTTGGCATCTGCATTGCCATTTTGCTCTTGGGGTTTTGGGTTTGGGATGCATCTTATGCCCAACCCCTTACTGTGCATCAGCTCATTGAAAATGCCTATGAATACGATAATCAGACCGTAATCTTCCAGGGCGAGGCCATTGGCGAGATAATGGTAAGGGGTGATTTTGCCTGGGTGAATCTACACGATGGAGAAAAGGCCTTAGGCATCTGGATGCCCAAAGAGATGGTGAAAGAAATCCATTACTTAGGTTCTTATAAAGCCAAGGGCGATATTTTAGAGGTGGCGGGGATATTTCACCGCCGTTGTTTGGAGCATGGCGCAGATATGGATATTCACGCCCAGGCAATAAGAAAGATTCAGGCCGGCTATGCCATCAATGAGACAGCCGATCCAAACAAACGCAAGATTACCTTAATTTTGGTGGGGGTATTGTGTCTGACCTTGATATTACAAATCTTAAAGAAGAAATAGCCAAGAGTTTGGCTGAGGTAAGGACCAAAGAGGAGTTAGAGGCTCTGCAGATAAAATATCTAGGCAGAAAAGGCGTCTTGGCGACACTCACCCAAGGTCTTTCTACACTACCAGTTGAAGAGCGACCGAGCCGGGGTAGACAAATCAATGCATTAAAGCAGAGTATCATTAATCTCTTTAATGAGAAATTGCAGAGTTTTAAGCCGCAAGAAAAAAAAGTAATTTCTTTTGTCGATATCGGCCTGCCAGCAACAAAACAGGAATTGGGCAGGTTACACCCCTTGACGCAGTTAATCCGCGAAATCTGTATAATATTTTCGCGTTTGGGCTTTGTGGTCGTGGAGGGGCCGGAGATTGAAACTGAAGAAAATAATTTTACGGGCCTAAATATTCCTCTCGAACACCCCTCAAGAGATGCCTTTGATACCTTCTATTTAAAAGAGCAAAAACTCCTTTTGCGCAGCCACACCTCACCCGTACAGATAAGGGTAATGAAGGCGCGCCGTCCGCCTTTGGCAGTGGTCGTTCCGGGCAGGGTTTATCGGCCAGATGCCCTGGATGCTGCACACTCTTTTATGTTTCATCAGATTGAAGGTTTTATGGTCGATAAAAACATAAAATTCTCGGATTTAAAAGGGGTCTTGGAGGTCTTTGCTCGGGCAGTTTTTGGTAAAGATATTAAGATGCGCTTTCGGCCACACTATTTTCCCTTTACTGAGCCATCAGCAGAGGTGGATATCTCCTGCATTATTTGTAAAGGTAAAGGCTGTAGCGTCTGTGGTAGGAAAGGATGGCTGGAGATTTTAGGTAGTGGCATGATCCATCCCCACGTCTTTAAATATGTGGGTATAGACGCAGAAAAATATATGGGTTTTGCCTTTGGGATGGGGGTTGAAAGAATCGCGATGCTTAAATATGGGATTGATGATATCCGGCTATTTTTTGAAAACGATTTAAGATTTTTAAGGCAATTTTAAGATGAAAGTTACTTATAATTGGTTAAAGGATTTTGTAGATATCAAGATTCCTGCCGCCGTCCTGGCTAAGAAACTGACTATGGCAGGTCTGGAGGTAGTTTCTTTAGAAGAAAAGGCAGGAGATTGGGTTTTTGAGATCGAGATTACCTCCAACCGGCCGGATTGGCTTTCAGTAATGGGGATAGCGCGAGAGGTCGCCGCAATTACTAATTCCAGATTAAAGATTAAAAATGAAATTTTAAAAATTAAATCCCAAATTACAAAATCTCCAACAAAATTAGAGATAAAAGTGGAGAGCAAAGAGGATTGCCCTTTATATACTGCCAGAATAATAAAAGATGTGCAGGTCAAGGCATCGCCCGATTGGATGCGGCAGCGGCTAGAACTCGTTGGGATAAGGCCGGTAAATAATATTGTGGATATTACCAATTATGTACTTTTGGAGACGGGTGAGCCACTGCACGCCTTTGATTTAGATAAACTTATGCAAGAGGATGGTCTGCAGATATTTATCCGACGGGCAAGACCAAATGAGAAGATAATTACCATTGATGCCAAGGAAAGGATTTTAGATAAGGATATTTTAGTCATTGCAGATAGCCGGCGACCAATCGCGGTGGCAGGCCTGATGGGAGGGAAAGATACAGAGGTGACAGAAGACACAAAAAATATTCTCCTGGAGGCTGCCAAGTTTTCTCCGCCCTTAATCCGCAAGGCACGCCAGAAATTGGGTGTAAATACGGAGTCCTCCTATCGCTTTGAGCGCGATGTAGATATTGGGATAGTGGATTTTGCTTCGCAGAGAGCACAGCGCCTAATTCAGGAAGAGACAGGTGCTCCAGAGGTGCTCTTTAAAAGTCAACCGAAAACCATCCCACTCAAAAAAACCAAAGCAATTAGGTTAAGGACAAAAAAAATTAGTGCGGTTTTGGGCTTTGAGATTCCTTTTACAAAAACCAAAAAAATTTTGCAAGACCTGGGTTTAAAAGTAAAAACCAAAGGTAAAGACCTAAATGTCTTTATCCCGTCTTTTCGCCGGGATTTAAATAAAGAGATAGACCTGATTGAGGAAATCTGCCGGATACACGGATACGATTTTATCTCCTCCACACGGCCTTCAACCATTGCCCAAGACATTGAACGTAGCGTCTTTGATTTGAATTTCCTCATCCGTGATATCCTCCTCTCCCAGGGGCTTAATGAGGTCATTACCTACAGTCTGATAAGTCAAGATTTATTAAAGAAATGCGGCTTGGATGAAACGGCTATTTTCTTGGCCAATCCCTTAAGCAAGGAAGTGGAGATTTTAAGGCCTACACTCATTCCTAGTTTACTGACAGTCATTGCCCACAACCTTAACCACAGACAAGATTTAATTCAGATATTTGAAATTGCCAAAAGATTTAAAGTGCCGCAGAAAGAAGAATATTTTTTAGCCGTAGGTCTGTGCGGGATTAAAGTGCGCCTCACCAGTGCTGGTAGACAAGAAGAGAAGATGAGTTTATTGCATTTAAAAGGAATCTTAGAGATTTTGTTTGAGCGTTTGGGCATCCGAGATTTCGGTTTTACCGCGACCAGCCACTCTACTTTTTGTGAAGGCAGGGCATTTTCTATAAATATAGAAGATAAAAAGATCGGGATGATGGGTGAGATGAAGCCAGAGATTTTGGCTGCCTTCGACATAAAGAATCAGGAAGTATTTTTGCTGGAACTGAATCTGAGCAGTTTATACCCCCTTATAAATTTAAGCAGGCATTTTCACGGCCTGCCTTTGTATCCGGAAGTCCGGCGGGATATCAGCCTTATGGTAGATATAAATTTGGGCGTAAAAGAGCTCCGCGATGCGATTATCCAATCTGGCAGGCCATACATTAAGGATGTAAGAGTAATAGATTTTTATACCGGCGCACACATCCCCAAAGGGTTTAAGGGCCTGACATTCTCCTGTATTTACCAGTCCGCTGAGCGCACGCTTGAAGATAGCGAAGTTAACAGTGTCCACCAGAATATCTTACAAAGCTTAGAAAAAAATTTTGGCTGTCAGATAAGGTAATGCTTGACAAAAAAAACCCATGTGCTATACTTGAGAATGGAGTGATTCCCTGCCCTGCGCGTCGGATGCTTAAGGTAGTGAACCAACAGTAAGTTAAAGGGAGTTCAGATTCATTTCATCTGCGGATGAATGAGAGGACACCCACCTAGTTTGAAGGGTTCAATTCAATAGGTCCGACGGCAATGGCGGGGATTTTTTTTGTGCCATTGAACATTGCGCAATGGATTTATTCACTAATCAAAACCCACTTAATCAAGACAAAGATTTTAAAGGTCTTCCTTTGGCGGTGCGCATGCGGCCGCTTTCCTTAAATGAATTTGTCGGTCAGGAACATATTTTAGGCAAGGGAAAACTCTTGCGCCGGGCAATTGAGGCAGACCGGCTCACCTCTTTGATTTTATACGGCCCGCCAGGAAGTGGTAAAACTTCTTTGGCCTGGTGCATTGCCCATATTACCAAATCCAACTATATCGCCATTAATGCCACTACCTCCAATGTGGAAGAATTAAGAAAGGTTATAGCCGCAGCAAAACAAAAGAAACGAGTTAATGGGCAAAAGACCATCCTTTTTATTGACGAGATTCACCGCTTTAATAAGGCCCAGCAGGATGTATTGATGCCGGACGTAGAAGAAGGCAACCCAATTTTAATCGGTGCCACAGTGCATAACCCTTATTTTTCGCTTGTCTCGCCGCTTCTTTCGCGCTCCTTGGTTTTGGAATTAAAAACACTGAAAGAAAAAGATATTTTGGAAATTTTAAGCCGCGCCTTGAAAGATAAGGAGAAGGGCCTCGGTGCATTGAAAATAAAGGCGGAGAAAAAGGCCTTAAATTTTATCGCCAAGACCTGTGAAGGAGATGCCCGCCGGGCATTAAACGCGCTGGAGGTAGGGGCCTTAACCACACCGCCGCAAAAAGACGGGACGATAAATTTTACTTTGGAGGTGGCCAGTGAGTCCTTGCAGAAAAAGGTCGTGCTCTATGATAAAGACGAGGATGGCCATTATGATACTGCCTCGGCCTTTATTAAGTCCCTGCGTGGCTCAGATCCGGATGCGGCAATTTACTGGATGGCCAAGA
>JAMWDD010000043.1 GCA_023818885.1 Candidatus Omnitrophota bacterium
CGGCCCGAAACTCAAAACATCTTCTCCTCTACAAAGTTTTAAAGGATTTGGGAAGAAAACAAAAGTATCTTCTTCGCGGGTGGACGAACCACGGGCCGCCTCCTCGCCCCTTGCCGGCGAGCAGGCCGCCGCCTCCTCGCCGCTGACACAACAAGAAGTCAACCTAAAAAGTGATTACAAGCATTTTGCCAGTGGCGCAGAAGGCACGGTTTATCAGCGTTTAAAAGGAAACGGCCCGGAATTAGTAAAAGTATTCAACAGAAAAGGAGTAGAAGACGCTTATGTAGAAAAATTGTTTACATTGGTTAATTCAATGCGACAGAGATTGAAGAGCCGTAGCGAAGAAGATATGAAGAAATTCCCGCATGTTTCTATCGTAGATATGCAGCTGGTAAGTTTAGCCGCAGCAGAAGGCGTTGGTTTAGGCATTGGCATGCCTTTGGTTAAGGGAGATTCTTTAGAAGATGTTCTCAGGAATTTATCTGACGACTATGTGCTTAAAAATCCGCTGGGAGCGCATTTACAGGACGAAGCATCTGCATTTTTGAAATGGGTAGGAGAGTTGGCTGACAGGCATTTTACTAACAAAGGCGAAGAATTTGATAATTTTAAGGTTATTTTCAAGGTAAATGGCCAAGATATGCCCTTCAAGGACCTTAAGAACTTACTGTCCACAGCCGGAATAAATATAGAGGATAGATGGGATGAAGCGGTTGTGAATAATGAATTTGAAGACAACCAGCTTAAGCAGATAAGTGTGGAGATTAACGGCCAACCCAATATTATTACTTGGGAAATTATAAATATTGACCCCATCAACATAGGTAAATTGATTCTTCAGGATAAGATGCAGGGGTTAAGAGATGTTCTTATAAAGGCGCCAGCTGATGCCAGAAATAGCCCTCAAATGCAAGAAGCGCTCAAGATTCTCCAGGAAATACTTATTTTAAAGGGCTACGGAAAAATATACCGGTCAACTTTTGAAGATGCGCTTAGCCGGATAGAAGAGCCGGCTCTTGCACATATATTGGCGTTATTTAAAGACGAAGCAGAATGGAAGTTTTTCAAGATTCCTGCCAGTCGCTGGGCAAGGACAGAGTATTTTATAAGGACAAAAATTATCGAAAGGTTGTTTAAAAAACCTACGGCCGCCCCCTCCTCGCCCGTTGCTGGCGAGCAGGCCGCCGCCTCCTCGCCGCTTGCCGGCGAGCCAGCCGCCTCTTCATCGCGTAATGAGAAAAGAAAAATAAGAGTGGAGGACGCCTACTTCTCACCACTTACTCTCTCCGAAGAAAGCCTAGAAGATCAAGAAATTGAAGAAGTAAGGGAGTTAAGTGGCTCTACCTTTCGTGGGAGATTAAATGATCTATACAACGGTATTATTATTCCCCTTCTTCAAATTCAAAAAAAACGATTTGAACGATTGCCCACTGAACCTATAAGAATAGTAATAGTAGGAATTGGTGAGTACGGCGCTCCTACGGTATTTGATCTCGCAGAAATTTTAGAAAAAAATAAATTTTATTACAAAATAGTAGGAGTAGATATAAATACAGACTATATAGCATTGGCCCAAGAAAAATTGAAAAAATGGATAGAAGACGACAAGAGAAACGGAAGCATAGATTTTATTTTATGTGATAATAATGAATTTAGGTTTGAAGGAGTCCTGAAAAAATTAGAAATGGCAGGAGCAGATATTATTATTGCAGCTAATGTCTTGGAATACTATACGATGAAGATGAAAAAAAAGGCAACTGAGAATATACTCCAGATACTATCAGAAGGAGGTTTTTTAGTTGACGCAGCTGGTGGGGGGCTCCGCGGCATGGCCGGCTGGATTTATATTAAAAATAAGGGGGCGGTAATAGTAAAACATTTTGAAATAGAACCACCCGAAGACATATCCCCCTTTACTTTGTTAGAGTTAGAATTATCTTTAGAAAGGAGAGAAACTGCCGCCTCCTCACCCATTGACGAGCCGCAAAAGCCAGTCGCGTCATTAAAAGATGTTTTCTTAGGAAAAATAAGAGATTTTTCCGCCAAAGACCTTAACCTTAACTTAATTCGGGCGGGGAGATCGGGCTTATTTAAAAATAGTTCATATTATGTTGGCGTAAGTGCTTTGCACGGCACGCTGTCTGGCACCCTTGTAGATTTCGCAAAATTAGGCGGCCGGCTTATGCCTTCCGGGCAAATGGAGACGGTGGGAGTTGTCCCCTTTGTCGGAGAGCCCGGCCTTAATGCAAGCGCGGAAGGCATAAATATGGTTGCCGTTTCTTTCACTGGATTTGATTCAATGCGTTATGCCCTTGAATATTCCAGATACGATAAAGATAGGCAACCATGGTCTGTAGAGGCTGCAGAAAAGCGCATTTCTGAATTAGAGTCCCACTTCAAGGATCCCAATCAGCCAGAAATTCTGAGGCAGATGGCCGAGAGGTTGATAGAACTTTACACGAGAAGAATCGCCAGATGGTCATACTTAACCCCGGAAGAGAAGGACTTGGTAAAACAGAACTTTCCTGTTGTTTTTGCGCTGCGCGATACGCGTAAATATGAGCGCATTCCTGTTCTTTCAGACATACCGGGAGAAATCGCGTTAGAGGGAGAGATTGAGCCGGAAATAATTTATGTGCCTGAACAATATGTAGAGGAAGTAGAGAATTATTTAAGAAAAAAAGTTTCTAGAGAGATAAAAGTCCTGCCCCTTGAGCCGCTAGTTTTCTTATCTAAATTTAACGATAGCTTCAAAGAGCATTTCCTAACACTTTTAAAAGACGATGCGGCCTATAGAGAATCTTTTCTGCAAGCGTTAAAGGAGTTTGATATAAATAATGCCAACGCCTCCTCGCCGCTTGCCGGCGAGACAACGGCTTCATCTGTGCTAACCCAGCAAGAAATTGAAGATTATGCCAAGCAGAATATATCTTTAACCGCGCAGCAAAGAGAAATATTGGAGGCGTTTATAGAAGATTTACGCGCAGGTTACGGCGGTCTGTTTAAAGAAAAACTCGTATTTGCCATAGTTGCTGCTTCCAGGGATGCGATGGAGGAGAACCTTAACAAAGCAGCCAAGATTTTACGTCTGGAAGGAGGTTTAATTGAGCATGGCTATAAATTAACTCCTGAGATAGTCATGCTTTACAGGGAGTTAAGAAAAGATAAGCAACGCTTTAATAAGATTAGAGCAGAGATATTTAAATACGATCCCTCGTTATTTAAAGATGGATTAATATCAGAATGGATAACCAGTTTAGCATATATGATGGATAAGAGTCTGGAGGAGAGATTGAAACAGGGCAAATCCCGCTTATTTGAGCCCTCTATTGATGGCATTATCCAGGCCTTAGAAGAGAATAGGTTTCAAGAGGCCTTTAATATAGCAGTGCAAATAGGAATGCGTGATTTTGGAGTAAGGATAGCTGAGATAGCCAACCATCCCGATGATTTTAATTTGCGCAAAAGCATTATCCAGGAATTAAAACCAGGCGCAGAAGTTAAGCCGCCACCTGCACCGGTGCCTACGCCGGAAAGGAGAAAATTAACAGGAGGGGATATATTAAGGGCAGATTTTTCAGGAGAGGTTTGGATTGAAGCAGGCAGTAATTATTATAAGGTTTGGATAGATGGCGGTAAGGTTAATTTCCAGAGATACGATAAGCAGAAGAAAGCGGTGGGAACTATACGCAGGTTTGATTTAGGCAAAGATTTTATCATTGGTCGCAGCGCTGGAAATTACATTTTGCCAGTGGATAGTGAACTTTCAGAAAAACATTTTAGCGTTTCTGTCTCAAAGAACGGCGGAGAAAACATTTACAATCTAAAAGTCAAAGATTTAAATTCTAGAAAGGGCACCACCGTAGAGTGGCGTCTTCCTCAACACTTAAGCCATGTCTCCTCGCCGCTTGCCGAGCCGCCCGCCGCCTCCTCGCCGGTTGAAATTATTTCTTATAAAATGTCAGCAGATGGGATTCAAGAAGCAGGTCTTTTTAGAGAAGAAAAAGCAGGGAAAGTTTTTTATACAAACATTGCTCCGCAATCCAATATCCTGTTTGGGCCGTTAAATGCAAACGAAGTTATATACAGCAGTAGTTTTTATGGTTGTATAGGCATAGCTTTTAAAGGAAAAGACAGCCAAGGCAGGGAGATATTTGGAGCGGCGCACTTATTAACAGATAGAGAAGTGTTCGCTGAAGATGTAAGAAAGCTTAGGCAGCTGTTAGAAGAACAAAAAATAGCAGTGGAATATTTAGGAATATTTCCTTCAAGTGACCACAATACATTAAGTATTGCTTTTAAGCAGAATACCCTTAATATTGAGATCGTAGAAAAAATATTTAATACGGGAATCTATAAAGGCCTGTATGTTCAAAGGGGTATAGAGTATATGGATGTCTTGAGTATTGATGCCTCAGGAGTGGTTATGAGAACGACAAAAGTGGGCCAAGGGTTAGTTGATGAGTTTATACCCTGGAGCGAATTTAAAGAGCCCTTTGTTGTCTCCTCTCCGTTGGAAGAAACACCTTCTAAAAGGACTATTGGTTTTACTTATCCGGGCAGGCTGGGTCGCTTGCATGAGCAAATAGCTAAAGAATTGAAGCAAAGGGGTTTTAAGAGCCCGTTGGTTGTTGTGGATTTAGGCATCGGAGACGACGGCGGCAGCACAACAGTAGAATTACTGGAAAGATTGAGCAATGATTTCCGCGATGTTATCGTTATCGGAGTAGACAATAATGAAGAATATATTCAAAGAGCAAACGTCAGAATGGAAGAGTTCAATCAGCGCTTATTGCCCGGGGCTAAATTATATTTTGTTCACGGCGGCTTTGATTTAAGCAAGATTGTCGTAAACGGCGCCAAGTTGGAAAACCTGGATTTGATTGTGGCTGCCAATGTATTAAGCCATTACAGCATCCGCGAAAACAACACTATTATGAAACTGTTAAAGCAAACATTAAGCCCGCGGGGGTTATTGGTTGTGGCTAACGGCCCGGGAATCAAATCCAATGCGATACAATTTACTGTTTATCCCAAGCAAGGCCAGGCAAAGCGGCACCTCTTAACAGAAGATAATTCTGATTATCAAACTTGGCTGCCTGCCAGGGAGGAGCCTGAAAAGACCCAGATTTCTTCGCCGCTTGCGGCGCAGGATAAAGGAGGAATAGATCTTACGAGTATTAAAATAAAAGAGATGGACTTAGGTAAAGACGCGCCGAAGAATCCGGTGGACAGAAAAATTTATTTTGCCCAACAGATGTTTAAGCAGGGTTGGGAAGTGCTGGCGGTTTTGTATCTAAAACAGGCGATTTCCTTGTTAAGGCATAATGTTGCCAGCGATTATCAGCAGAAAGATTTATTTATGAAGTTGTTAGAGATCTTGCAGCAAAAAGAGTATTTAGATGAAGAGGCAATAAATTTCTTTGAAGGGGTAAAGAATAGAGAATTAGTTCCTCTGGCATAAATTAAAAAGGCACGGTTTGTTCCTTCCTTAAGGGGCGTCTTTAAGGAAAAAACGGATTCGTTTAACAAACCGTGCCTTTTTTATTTGACGCCGCACCTTCTTAGAGTTAAAATTAAAATATGCGCAAGGTAAGATTAATCTTTCCTTACCGCAGTAATCCTGTTTCTTTTTGTTTATTCTGCCTATAGGCATCCTACCAAAAATATTTGATTTTAAACAAAAAGACGCGCTTTCTGAGTGGGAAGAAAAAATCTTTAAAGGCCGTGTCTTGTATGAGGTAAGGCCAGAAAAGACCAAGGGTTACCTTTTTGCCCAGAGCAAAGAGGCCTGCTCGGGAATCTTTTATAAGATTAAATTTGACCCGAAAAAATATCCCTTGATAAGTTGGAAATGGCGGATAAAAGAATTCCCCAAAAAAGGCAAAGCCGCGGAAGGCGGCTGGTTGGAAAAAGACGATTATCCGGCCAGGGTTTATGTGATTTTCCCGGCGCTTATTTTTACTAATATCAGGAGCATTGAATATGTCTGGGATGAGACCCTGCCCAAAGACACAATCATGACCAGCCCTTATTATAGCAATATCAAATTAATCGTGGCAGAATCAGGGAGAAAAAATTCACAAGACTGGTTTTTCGTAGAAAGGAATATTCTGGATGACTACGCAAAGGCCTTTGGCGGTGTGCCGGCCTGGGTGGGTGCTGTCGCCATTATGACTGACGCAGATAATTCTCTCTCTAGCGCCGAGGCAGAATATACGGACTTAAAAGTGGGGTATAAAAATGAATAAAAGAAAATTGGTTTTTGCCAATAAACTGCACCGGCAGATTTTTATTTTGGTCTCAGTAGCCGCTTTACTACCGGCGGTTATCGCCAGTATCGGGCTTTATTATTTAATCTTTGGCATTACTGCCAATGAAGTAGCCATCCCTGAATCAATCGCCTACAATATCATCCCCGCGGCAAAAAAAGCAGCCGTGGTTATTCTCCTGGTTACTCCCTTAGCCATCGGGGTAATCCTATTTTTTGCCTGGAAAATTTCTCACGCCATCATCGGGCCGTTTGATCGGATTGTGCGCGAGCTGGATGAGCGCATTGAGGGAAAAATCATCGGCCACATCTTAATCCGCAAGAGCGATAAATTCTGGCCTTTGGTTGAGAAAATCAATAAACTCATTGATAAAATCGAAAGATTTTAAACGCTTCCCTTGGGAATTTTAGCCAATATCGTCGGGTCTTTTACATAAGGCAGGGCAGTTTCGTAGGCGATAGCACCATCGGTGATTAACTTTAAGAGCGAGCTATCCATTGTTTGCATACCCAGTTGTGTACTCGTCTGGATAATGGTACGTAACTGTTCGGTGTTGCCTTGACGGATTATATTTGCCACCGCGGGTGTCTGCACTAATATTTCGTTTGCCACAACCAGCCCTTGTTTATCCTTTCTCGGCAGGAGAAGTTGAGCAATTATACCTCTTAAGGTTTCCGCAAGTTGCATTCTTATCTGCTGTTGTTGACTAGAAGGAAAGACATCTACAATCCTATTCACCGTAGAAATGGCATCCGTAGTATGTAAGGTTGTCAAAACCAGGTGTCCGGTCTCGGCAGCAGTAAGGGCAATAGAGATGGAATCCAAATCCCTAATTTCGCCGATTAAGATAACATCTACATCTTGTCTTAAGGTATGCTTTAGCGCCTCAATAAAAGAGTGAGAATCAAAACCAATTTCTCTTTGGCGGATTATCGCCTTTTTAGATTGATAAAGATACTCAATGGGGTCCTCTAAACTGATAATCATGCATTTTCTTTCACGGTTAATCTGTTCAATCATTGCCGCGAGGGTGGTAGATTTTCCGCTTCCCGTAGGTCCGGTAACCACAATTAGGCCATTAGGTTTACGCGCCAAATCCTCCACTACTTTCGGCAGGCCCAGTTCAGATATGCTTTTTATCTCAGTTGAAATGTACCTAAAGGCTGCTCCCAATTGGCCCTTTTCCTGGTGTACATTTACTCGGAAACGGCCCATATCATTTATATACGAAGTATCTAACTCTAAATCCTTCTCAAACTTTTCTTTTTGTCGCTCGGTAAGAAATCCGTAGATTAGGCCTTTTACTTCCTCGGCGTTGAGTGCCCTGTCATGTACAGGAATTAGCTCTCCGTAAAGCCGCATTATCGGCGGCTGATTAGCAACTAAATGGATATCCGAGGCCCTTTTCTGCACGGCAAAATTTAGGATTTTGTCCAGGTCAACGGTCTGGATATATTTTTTGATAAAATCAGTATGCTTTTGCTCAATGGCGGTAAAGGCAATCCCCAGATTATAGAGCTTTCCTTCTTCGACCTCTTCAACTCTTACCACTTTTCCGCTAATTTGTATTGGACTGGTAAGCCGGACGCTGGTAATATATAATTTTAAGGGGGTACCCACCGGCAAGGATTCTTTTGTTTGGATAAGGATGCCACCTTCACTTATATCGTTGGAGATAGCGTCTTTATAAATCGGCTCCAGTTCATCTTCTTTACAATATTTGATGGTAAGCGTTACCGGAATGCGGCTATAGCGTCTTTTTTCTATAAATTTCTCTTTCATCACGAAAAAATTATACTACAAAATTAAATTTTTTAAAGAATTTTTGTAAGCGCGCTAAATTTCTGCTATAATAAAATTCAATTTTGGGATGTCGTCTAACGGTAGGACACAAGGCTCTGGACCTTGGTATCCTGGTTCGAATCCAGGCGTCCCAGCCAAAAAGAATTTAATAAGAAGATACGCGCGGGTGGCGGAATGGCAGACGCGCAAGCATGAGGGGCTTGTGCCGCAAGGCGTAGGAGTTCAACTCTCCTCCCGCGCATAACTTTATGAGAGTTGAGCAAAGGGGAGTTTGAGGGGAAAACCAATTTCACCTCAAGAATCGCTTCTTTGAGACACTGCGGGGTGACACCCCGAATCTTCGGGGGTCAGAGGGGCAAGGAGCCCTTATGAAATTCAACTCTCCTCCCGCGCATATAAATAAGAAGACCGGCTTAGCAGGCCGGTCTCATCTTTTGGTGCAATTCCGTTAAGGAATATCCGTTGTAAGAAACTACCATTTTATTCTTGGCGTGTTTTGCCTTGAGATACTTGCTGAACAAAAAGATTAAAAACTTGACAATTTTCTAAAATATAGTAAATTTATTATGAACATTTGCTCATAAATCAACAAAGGAAAATGAGGCCCAAAAAGATCAGATGGATAAAATATAGACCGGGGGAGAAGTGTTTTAGGCCTTTGTGTAAACCATTGCATAAGGTAGAAAATGTCTATTTGACACTTGATGAATTTGAGGCAATCCGTCTGGCCTGCCTTGAGGGATTAAAACAGGCTGATGCTGCTAAAAGAATGAAGATCTCCCGGCCAACATTTTCAAGAATTGAAACCTCAGCGCATAAAAAAATTGCTGATGCCTTGGTAAATGTTAAGGCAATCAGGATTGCAGGTGGCTGCTGTAAGATTGTTAAGAGGAGTAATAAATGAAGGAAGGGAAAAAATTTCTTTATATTGTTGCGGTTTTTTTGGCATGTTTTTATCTGCCGCTTGAAAATCTGCGGTTTACCAATGCGCTCTTTGAAGCATTAGCGCTGGTAAAATGGTATGCCAGAGAACACGTGCTTTTGTGTCTTGTTCCGGCGTTTTTTATTGCGGGAGCAATCTCAGTTTTTGTCAGCCAGGCTTCGGTATTAAAATACTTTGGCGCCAAGGCAAACAAAATTTTATCTTATAGCGTTGCCTCTGTTTCTGGCACT
>JAMWDD010000044.1 GCA_023818885.1 Candidatus Omnitrophota bacterium
CCTGACTCCAGAGGATCTTGTTCATCTACTAAAAATAATTTCGCATCGCCTCCTCCAAATAAGAGCCGGAAGTAATTCTTAAATTCTTCACAAATCTTCTGAAATGTCTCCTGAAACATCTGTTTGGTCGTGCGGTTTATCTTGGTAATTGCTTCCTGTAAGGACTGCTTTGCGGTCAAAAGGTCGTTCTGCTGCTGGGTAAGAAAATCATATCGCTTCTTGAGTTCATCATATTCATCAATGGCTACCAGATTAACATTTCCGTAAGAATCCAACTTTTCCTTTAATCGGCTTATTTCATCCTGCAACGTCAAGACATCTTGGGACGTGGCTGAGTCAGTTATTGCCTCCAAATCTATTTTATAGACCTCCTGTATTCTGTCTTTAATCGCCGCATACTTGAAGCTGGTCTCCTGTTCCTGCATCTTAAGTTCATGCAAAGCATTTTTAATATCCTCTGCTTCTTTCTTTATCCCCTCTAAATTTAAATGGTCGTTTTTATAGAGGTCCTGCATTTCCCTAAGTCGAAGCTCTAGATTTTTCAGGATATCTTCTTGTTTGTATTTTTTATTTATGTTTTCATCATTTTCTCGGCCTAAATTCTCAATCTCTAAATTTATCTGGATAAGCTTACGTCTTATTTCTTCCCTTTCTTCTTCTTCACGTATCAAGTCATCTTTGTCCTGGTCATATGTGTGTTGCAATATGTTTAAGGTAGAAACATCTTGGTCCTTACGTTTTCTGAGTGCCTCCAATTCTGTTTTCATCTGGGTAAGCGAAACCAAAAGTTCTTCCCTCTTTTGCGTATGGGTGTTGATTAATTCTTGCTGGGTTGAAATAATCTGTTCCTGGGCAGTAATCTCTTCGGTCAATTCTATCTGTTGCTGCTGGAGTTCATTCTGTCTGGCGTGCATCAGGTTTAAATTATCCTGAATCTCAGCCAACTCTAAATCAATGATATTTTTCTCATCGCATATTTTATCCCGCTGTTTTATAATAGCATCTTTTTCTGTGTTTTTATGGGACAGCTCTAACCGCACCTTCTGCCAGGCCTCTTCTCCTTCTTTTATCTGGGAATTTAAGGTAGCGATTAACCCCTCTTTTTCCTGGCGCAAATTATATTCCTGCTCAATTTTCTGCACTGTTTCTTTTATTCTATTATTAACTTCCTCAATATTTAAAGAGATTGTTTTTGCTTCACCTTCAAATCTATAACGGACATCTTTTGATATCGGACCTTCCGTTTCTTTTATGGCCTCCCCCTTTTTTACCTTTACGATTAAGCCGCTAACTTCTTCTTCTGGCAGACGGTCGACTAAAACTATGGCGTTCATTGTACTGGAGGCATCCTGATATTTAAGCATCAGCTTCTCAATCAATTCTTTCTGTGAATTAAGGCTTAATTTTAAATTCTCCAGTTCCCGGATACGCTTGTTAATTTCCGAAAATTCCTGACTTGCATTGTCCAATTCTTTTCTTGCGGCTGATATATTTAGATTAAGAGTATCAAATTGCTTTTCTAAGGCGTCTGATTCTTGCTGCACAGCAGCCAATGCCTCCTCAACTCCTATCCTTTCTTCCTCTATCTTTGCCTTATCAATATCCAATCTTTTCTTACGGGCCTCAGATGTCTGGATACGCGTATTTATATCAATAGATTCATTCTTTAACTTTGCTTGCCTGCTGACTAATTCTAGTATATTTCTTTTTGCGGTCTGGGTATGGTTGTGGGCATAGTTAATCGTCTGACTCAAATTCTCATATTCCAACTCTTTGCTCTTTAAGGCCTCTAAACTATTCTGGATAGTAGATTCTAAATTCTCATACTCTTTTTTAAAACTGCCCAGTTTTTCTTCATCGGTTATTAAGCGCTGTTTTAAAAGTTCAATGGATTCCTCCAACAACTTTTCTCTTACCGCAAGGTCAGCCTGTCTTTCTTTATCCAAACGGATTAATTCATTATTCCTCAGATAGAGATTTTCTAAATTTAAGATATCATTTTTTATCTCGGATATCTTTAATTCCTGCGCCCTTATCTCATTCACGCTATTTTCTAACCTCGTTTGCAGCGCGGTCAATTGGGAATTTTTATCAATATGCCTCTTTTCGAGTTCTTCTATTTTCTGCCTCAACTGCGCCTTTTGTTTATTAATCTCTTCAATATTGATGCGGGCAAGGGTTATTTCTTTAGCCTTGAGTTCCTCCAGGACCTCTTTGTATCTTCTGGCTTTATTTGCCTGTCTTTCTAATGAACCAATCTGGCGTTTTACTTCCGTAATGATATCGTTTATACGCAAAAGATTATTTTCGGTCTCCTCGAGTCTACGCAGCGCCTCCTTTTTCTGTGCCTTATATTTGGTAATACCACTCGCCTCATCAAAGACCAGGCGCCTGTCTTCTGGCCGGCTACTCAAAATAAGGTCAATCTTTCCCTGCTCAACGAGCGAATACGCTTCCGCGCCGATGCCAGTGCCCATAAATATATCCAATATATCTTTTAGCCGCACCTCGCTCTTATTTAAAAGATACTGGCTTTCTCCCGAACGGAAAATCTTACGCGTAATCAATACCTCATCGGCATCAACCGGAAGCTTGCGCTCCTCATTAGAAAATGCCAGAGAAACCTCCGCGACATTTAAGGCAGGGGCTGTGTCGGTGCCGTTAAAAATCACATCTTCCATCGTTGAACCACGCAGGGCCTTAACCGACTGCTCACCCAACACCCATCTAATCGCATCAAAGATATTACTCTTACCACATCCATTGGGGCCGACAATGGCGCTTATCCCTGGTTCAAATATAAGTTCCGTCCTTTCAGCAAATGACTTAAAACCGATTAATTCTAATTTTTTAAGATACATCTCCGGCGTCTATTTTTATGGTTCGGCGATTAACCTTCCAATACGCTCCTGATCGGCATAATTAATCTTTACAAATTCAATCCCGGTCTCAAAATCAGAGGGACCTATCTGTTTAGACCAGACTACCTTGCTGATGGCCTCAATGGGATTAGTATCGCCTGGCAAATAAAACTTAATATCTAGATAGGTTCCTTTCTCCAGCAACTCATTTGTCTTAATACTTAAACCCGCGATACTTACATCTTTTGTATGACTCTTGACAATACCGTAGGATTTTTCTAACAACGTATATTCTATCTGTGTCGCCATACTTAGGCGGGGAAATCTTCTTTTATTTATCATTACTCACCCCCTCTGCAGGACTTCTCTAAATCTTTTAGTTAATAAGGGAACGATTTCAAATAAATCTCCCACAATGCCATAGGTAGCGATCTTAAATATCGGCGCATCGGGGTCTTTGTTTATGGCCACAATAATCTTTGAGGACTGCATCCCTACCAGATGCTGAATCTGGCCAGAAATGCCGCAGGCAATATAAATCTTGGGCGCTACCGTCCTTCCGGTCTGTCCTACCTGATGGGAATAAGGCATCCAGCCAGAATCTACCGCCGCACGCGAAGCACCCACTCCTGCTCCCAGGACATGGGCAAGTTCTTCCAAGAGTTTAAAGTTTTCTTTTGCCTGCATACCGCGGCCGCCCGAAACAATAATGTCTGCCTCGGCTAAATTAACTAATGTCTCCACTTCTTCAATTACATCTAAAAGCCGACTCCGGGAACGCAATAATACGCCATTAAAATTTTCTCGGATAATCTTTCCTTTCCGGTGTTTATCGGGAGGTTTTATCGGCATTACTTTGTGTCTTACGGTAGCCATCTGCGGCCGGTGATTTGGCGTAATGATAGTGGCCATAATATTACCGCCGAATGCCGGACGGGTCTGCAGGAGGAGTTTTCTCTCCGGTTCAATATCCAGACCCGTACAATCTGCAGTCAGACCAGTTCTTATCTTCACTGCAACGCGAGAAATCAAAGAACGGCCGATGGCAGTTGCCCCGCATAATAAAATCTCGGGTTTATATTTTTTAATCAACTCTACCAGTATATTTGTATACGGCTCATCCTGGAAATGAAAAAGCTCCGGTGCCTGGACTAAATAAACCTTATCAGCGCCATGCCCGATAATTTCATCGAGTAAATCATCAAGATTATTACCCAGCAAAACCGCTCCTACCTGGCATTTTAATTTATGCGCCAATTCCTGCGCTTTACCTAAGAGTTCATAGGAAACTGACTGAATCTTACCGCCTTTCTGCTCAACAAATACCCAGACATCTTTATAATCCTTTATCTCCGCTACCCCTGTTCTCGTTTCTGATTTGTCTAATAAGATTGCCTTAAATTTGCAGACCTCTACACAGGCACCGCAGAGATTACATTTATCTAAATCAATGGCTGCCTTCTTATTAACGATACGTATGGCACCAAAAGGGCAGGCCTTTACGCAGAGAGCACAACCCGTACATTTTTCAATGATAATCTGTATAGACATCTTATTAACTTATTTCGCTTTTTAATAAATCTACCAATTTATCTACTATCTCTTGCGGTTCACCCTTTAATATCTGTCCGCCTGTCCTGACTGGTGGAGTAAATATCTTTATTACCTGCGTAGGCGAACCCAGGAGTCCGATATCTTGGGGTTCTAAATTTAAATCCTTGTGATTCCAAACCGTAAACTTTGCCTGGCGGGCACGCATCAGGCCTTTTAAAGAAGGAAGCCGCGGCTCATTTATCTCTTTTACCACAGTAAACAATGCCGGAAGCGGCGTTTCGATAATTTCAAAACCCTCTTCCATCATTCTTTCTACACGCGCTAAACCCTCTTTTATCTCCTCTATTTTCTTGACATAGGTTACCTGCGGAATGTCTAAATGCGCCGAGATACCCGGTCCCACCTGCGCCGTATCGCCGTCAGAGGCCTGCTTTCCGCAAATGACTAAATCAAACTTACCAATTTTTCTTATTGCGCTGGCTAAGGTATAGCTCGTTGCCCAGGTATCGCTCCCTGCCAATGCCCGGTCACAAATCAATATCCCCTCATCTACACCCAGAGAAATCGCCTCTCTTAAAACCGCCTCTGCCTGAGGAGGACCCATGGTTAGTGCAATGACCTTACCGCCTAATTTTTCTTTGATGCGCACCCCCTCTTCAATGGCGTACATATCAAAAGGATTGACAATGGACTTTACCCCGTCGCGGATTAAAGTGTTTGTCTCGGGATTAATTTTGACTTCCGTCGTTTCAGGAACCTGCTTTATACAGACAATTATATCCATTTTACCTCATCTAACTATTTTGCCATCTCCTTTATTAACTGTAAGGCAATTATGTTGCGCTGGATCTGATTTGTGCCTTCATAAATCTGGGTAATCTTGGCGTCGCGCATATATTTTTCTGCAGGATAATCCCGCATATAGCCGTATCCGCCTAAGACCTGGACGGCATCGGTAGTTACTTTCATGGCAACATCCGAAGCAAAAAGTTTAGCCATGGCTGACTCCTTAGAAACATTGGTATGTCCGCTGTCTACCATTCTAGCCACTGCATAGACCAAGGCCCGCGCTGCCTCAACTTCTGTGGCCATATCTGCCAACATAAACTGTATCCCCTGAAAACTGGAAATCGGTTTTCCGAACTGATGCCTCTCCTTAGCATATTTTACTGCCACATCCAGCGCTCCCTGGGCAATGCCTACTGCCTGCGCCGCAACACCCGGCCGGGATAGATCAAATGTCTTCATGGTCACAATAAATCCCATGCCTTCTCTAGCCAAGAGATTTTCTGCGGGAACTTTGCAATCATTAAAAATAAGTTCACGGGTAACCGAGGCACGGATACCCATTTTATCTTCTTTTTTGCCAAAACTAAATCCCGGAGTTCCCTTTTCCACAATAAATGCCGATGCGCCGCGCGCACCTTTGGATTTATCGGTCATGGCAATAATTACATAAGTTTCTGCCTCGCCACCATTAGTAATAAAATGTTTTGTGCCATTGAGAATATAGAAATTACCCTCTTTTTTTGCGGTAGTTTTAATCGCCGATGCATCAGAGCCTGCCTCGGGCTCAGTAAGGCCAAAGGCAGCCAGTTTTTTGCCGCTGGCCAAATCCGGAAGATATTTTTTCTTTTGCTCTTCCGTCCCGAATAAGATTATGGGAAATGTCCCCAAGGCAGAGGCGGCGTAACAGACAGCAATTCCGCCGCAGGCACGCGATAATTCCTCTGTAGCAATGCAAAGACCTAACACTCCACCTACGCTTTGGCCCTCCGATAATTCCAAAGTGCCGCCGTATTGGGAAGGCACAAATATACTGAATAAATCGGATTGGGCGAGAATTTTCATTATTTCATGAGGAAACTTTTCAAGTTTATCATACTCCGCAGCCACCGGTGCAATTTTTTCCTGAGCAATCTGCCGGCATAAATCCCTGACCATCACCTCTTTTTCATTTAACAGATAATCCATGATTTCTCTCCTTCTATTCTAAAACCTCAACTTAATTTTCCCATGTGGTTAACTTCTGTTGAGCAAAATCTGCCTCTTTTACATTTAACGACGCAATTCTTTCATAAATATTTCTTGCCTCGGCCAAGTGCTCTCTATTCTCGTATATCTGGGCAAGGCGCAACAATGCCTTTATAAAAAGGGGATTCTCTTCATTATAGGTATGGGTAATCTTTATATACTCTTCTATGGCCGCATCAAATTTTAGTTGTTCCTCATAACACTGGGCCATCTGAAAATGTAAAAATGGCCTCTTATCCGGTGCAGTTACGTCGAGGGCCTTTTTATAATATTCTATCGCCATACAAAAATCACTACCATTTTTGTAAATCTCCGCCATCTTCGGATAAAATAAACTCTCTAAATTTTTATTTTTTGCAATTGCCTTTTTATAAATCTTAATTGCCAAATCAATATTGCCATCTTTTAAAAATAAACCGGCAAAAGTTATCGTTAAATCCTCCGCCACATCTAATTCCAGTTGCTCTAAAATCTTACCAAAATTCTCTAAAATTTCATCTCTTTCTTTTTCATCGGATTTTTTTGTGATTTTTTCATAGTAATCATCTGCAATCTTTAAACATATCCCCTTGATGGCAGAATTTAAGTAATCGGCGTAATTCCTGCTGCGCGGCGTGTTGTAAGAATTCAGTTGAGACAATGTATCTTGATAGGCCAAAAGGCCATCCCAATACTTTCCCTGGCTATAAAGACAATCTGCCTTGCCCAGGGAAGCCCTAATTAAATTATCTGTATCTTTTGAAATATGCATTAAGGTCTCGTATAACTGGGCTGCCTCTTCAAATTTATTTTCCCTTTCCCGTAAAATCCCTTTGCTCAATAAAAATATCTCCTTATTTTTTTCATCCAGTTCGAAAAAATCTATCTTTTCAAGGATCTCTTCGGCCTCGGGATATTTCTTAAGTTTTAATTTAAGCCATGCCAGGCCTAAACCAAAGAGGGATTTTAATTTTGGCTCAGTAGTTGATTCAATTGCCTTTGCATAGGCCTCTTCGGCAGCAGCAAATTTATTCTGATAAAAATAGGCCTCCCCAAGATAAAAATTTATTTCAGGACGGTTATCCTCAGGATACGCCTTCACGTAGGAGTTTAAACTATCCTCAAGCTCAACGTAGGCCTCCAACTTATACAGGCAATTAATTATTTTAAAATGAGCTTCGCGAAGAAGAATTTTATAATATGCTGGTAAATTAGCGCTTGACGACGCATCAACCTCCATAAACTTTTTATAATTTGTTATTGCCTGCCTGAAATCTCCTTTGCGAAAATAGGCCTCGCCTATCCAAAAATAAAGTAGCGCTCCAAGTTCATCCGAACCTTGGTCATTGAGTAACCCCTCAAACTTATTTAAGGCATCTGAAATCCTATTTTGATAAAGATAACATTGGCCAATGTATAAATTTACCTGCGAAATTTTAGGAGAATTAGGATAATTAATCAAAAAATTTTCTAAGATATTTAAAGAGGTATCGTAAAACCCATCATTAAATGCCTTTTGGGCAAGTAAAAGGGCCTCCTCTTCTTTAGTCAGGCCTTCAGCATTAACAAAATTGGATAAGAGAAACAAAATAAAAATAACAAGCAAGAATTTTCTCATAAAGCATATTTGTAATAAAAAATTAATATATCAGATTAAATTCACTTCATCAATATCTTTTTTAAAAATTCCGCCGTATAGGACCTTTTTTCTTTAAGTAGCCCTTCCGGGCTTCCTGAGGCAACTAATTCACCACCCTTATCTCCTCCTTCCGGACCTAAATCAATGATGTAGTCAGCGGATTTGACAACATCCAAATTATGCTCTACGACAATTACGGTATTACCTTTATCTACTAATCTCTGTAAAACTGAAAGCAGTTTATCCACATCCGCAAAATGTAGACCGGTAGTAGGCTCATCAAGAATATATAAAGTTTTACCGGTAGAGCGTTTACTCAATTCAGCCGCTAGTTTTACACGTTGCGCCTCTCCACCCGAGAGCGTCGTGGCAGATTGACCTAACTGAATATAACCTAACCCTACATCGTAAAGAGTTAATAAAATATTTCTTATTTTCGGAATATTGGTAAACAAATCCAGAGCCTCTTCAACTGACATCTCCAAGACATCGGCGATGGACTTGCCTTTATATTTTATTTCCTGCGTCTGTTCATTAAAACGTCTGCCCTTACACACATCACACCTGACATATACATCAGGCAAAAAATGCATCTCAATCTTTTTTATGCCATCACCCTGGCACGCCTCGCAACGACCCCCTTTGACATTAAAGGAAAAACGACCTGGTTTATAACCGCGGACCTTTGCTTCGGGTAATTGACTAAATATGTCCCGTATATGCGTAAAAACGCCGGTATAAGTAGCCGGATTCGAGCGAGGGGTCCTGCCGATGGGCGACTGGTCTACAACAATCACCTTATCGATATTTTCAGTCCCGGTAATTTTATCGTGGTCTCCGGGCTTAATCTTACTTTTGTAAATCTTCCTCATCAGGCCGCGGT
>JAMWDD010000045.1 GCA_023818885.1 Candidatus Omnitrophota bacterium
GCGCAATAAGTTACCCTTACTATTATTCATAATCGGAAGTCTTTTCTGTGCCACCTTATCCTTTGCCGAAGAGCGTTTCTTTGAAATCAAGGCCAAGAAATTCTCTTATACTCCCAATATAATTAGAGTAAAAATTGGCGATAAGGTTAAAATCCGACTAATTAGCGAAGATGTTACCCATGGAATCTTCGTTGATGGTTATGGAGTAGAGACGCGGGCCCATCCTGGGCAAGACGGTAGCCTTTCTTTTGTGGCTAACCGGCCGGGGAGATTTACCTTTCGCTGTTCAGTTACCTGCGGCGAGTTCCATCCCTATATGGTAGGATACTTGGTGGTTTCTCCTAACCTGCGTTTTTACCTATATGCAACATTAGTTTTCATTATTGGGATAGGCAGTATTTTGCTACTTGCCTTGAAGAAAGGGAGTGTTGGATAATTGATTTTGACACGAATTTCTACTAATTTCAAACGAATTGCTACGAATAAATTCGTGGTAATTAGTAAAGAATTCGCGGTAATTCGTGTTAAAAATCCTATATTTCAACAGTCTCAAGAACAATTAAGTTGACAAAAGGCATTATGGAATCGGAAAAGTTATTTGGTCTGTTTGATTTAAACTGGCGGTTTGAACTAACTAAATTCAAATTAGTAAGAGGGATTTTTAAATCGCGCTGGTTTCCTTTGTTGGTGCTAATCTTTAATCTCTTTGTCTTTGTTATTATCTTATTGGCGGGGTTTATTGGTGGTTATTCGGCGGGAAATTATAATTTCGGGATTATGATTGTCTGGATACTCTGGTGGGTGCTACTTATGCTAATTCTAGTACCCTTTTTCTCGCGGATGTGGTGTATGGTCTGCCCTTTTCCTTTATTTTCTGACTGGTTCCAACGCAGAAAATTATTTGAGGTAAAGTCCGTTAGAAATATCAAAATTCCCGCAGAAGAAAATAAGATTTCTAACGGGGTAAATATCGGTAAACCCCGAGGTTTAAATCTAAAATGGCCCAAGCAGCTAAAAAATATGTGGATGATGAATATCGGCTTTTTAGTTACTACCTTCTTCTCGGGATTCTTTACGGTTCGGCCGTATGCTACCTTTGTGCTTTTGGGTAGCATTATCTTATTAGCCTTTATCTTCGGACTTATCTTTGAGAAAAGGAGTTTTTGTCTTTATGTCTGTCCGGTCTCGGGGTTTCAAGGATTATATTCTCAATTTGCCATGTCCGAGATAAGAAGAAAAGACCCTGAAGTCTGTAAGAGGCATCCTCTAAAGACTTGTTTTGTAGGAAATGAGAAAGGGCATGGCTGTCCCTGGCTACTTACGCCTTTTGATTTTCAGAAGAATACCTATTGTGGTATGTGTTTAGAGTGTTTTAAGAGTTGCCCCTACGACAATATGGGTTTATTCTTAAGACCCCCAGGGACGGATTTACTCATAGATAGTAAAAGAGAGCCCAAGAGTTTAGATGAGGCTTGGAAGGCATTTATTATGTTAGGCATTGCCATTGTATTTTACCTCAGTTTTCAAGGGCCTTGGGGATTTATTAAAGATATGGTCAGAGCCCAAACCGTCAAGGGATATTTGATTTATATCTTATTCCACACAGTCTTCAATCTTTTGATAATCCCGGGCATATTCTGGATATTTTCCTACCTATCAAAATTATTTAGCGGCAATCAAGAGGTTTCGGTAAAAAGAGTCTTAACCAATTTTGCTTATACCCTGGTTCCCTTAGGTTTAGGGGTTTGGATTGGATTCAGTTTGGGCATAATCTTGCCCAATGGCAGTTACATCTTGCATATAATCTCCGACCCTTTTGCCTGGGGTTGGAATTTATTCGGCACGGCAAACTTTCCCTGGACCCCAGTATTTACCGGGTTATTAGGATATCTGCAGGGCATTACTATGGTAATTTTCTATCTTTTTTCCTTAGATTATGGTTATAAAATCTCCACCCGCCTTTATCCTGATTTATCACAGGCCAGACGGGGGTTTATGCCCATCTGTATATTTTTAACTGGGATAACCGTATTATTCTTGTGGCTATTTTTAGGCTGAAAAAAGTATGCGCAGAAATGAATTCTTAGCAATAGTATTTGTGCTCCTAGCCACGGTAGGAACTATTTTTAGCGTATTTGCTATTGAGAAGTTTCGCATTAAAAAATTTTATACGGTGGAACTGATTGCCCGTGTACCGGAACATGGAAATTGGTATCCGCGCAAAATAAAGGTTGCGCAAGGGAAAGAAGTAAAGCTCCTCATCCGCAATATTGATACGGTAACCCATGGATTTGCCATACCTGATTTGCAGGTCTCTGCAGGCGAGATAAAAGCTGGAGAGGTAAAAGTCGTAAGATTTACGCCCCAAAAAAAAGGCATTTTTCCATTTATGTGTACGGTCTGGTGTTCTGATTACCATATGGAAATGCGTGGAGAGTTGATTGTAGAATGATTTATTGTGTCGATATGATTAACAAAGGAGGCGGGCGATGGGAAGGATATTAAGGTTATTTATCATTGTGGTATTCGTTTTTTCTTTTGCACCAAATTGGGCCATGGCGCAAGGGCATTCGCATAGTGATGCAGTAACCAGCGCTACACCTAAATTAGGCCAGGATGAAGTAGTTATTACTGGTAGGATTATCTGTTTAGGTTGCTATTTAAAGAAGGAAAAACAGGCAAAAGCCCAATGCTCTATCTACGGACATACTAATGCAGTCATTATTGAGAAAGCCATTAATCCCGAGGGTAAACATGTAGCAGGGGTGGAAGGAGGAATTTATCAATTCTTGCACAATGATCAGTCTGATAAGTTGATTAATAATCATAGTTTTGAAGGCAAAGAAGTAATTATCACAGGCAAGATTTATTCCGAGGCAAATATAATAGAAGTTAATTTTTTCAAGAATAAAGGAGAGGAGGATAAGTAAGATGAGGGGAATGTTAAGTTTTATTCTGATTTTGGCGTTTATATTTTCTTATGTGCCCGTAGGATTTGCCGGTACCGAAGAAGAGGTTGCCGCCCTAAAAGAGCAGGTGAAGACCTTGATGCAGAGGATTGAAACCTTGGAGAAAGAATTGGCTAAGACTAAGGAGGAGCAGGAGAAAGTAAAAATAGCGGTAACACCCAGCCGGGTGGATTTGAGTAATGCCTTATCAACTTTAAAGATTAAAGGGAGATTTGCCGCCGGTTATTTTGATTCTGGCAAGGCTGGCAGTTATCCTTCGGGTTCTTTTGAGGCACCCGAGGGAAAGATTCAGTTTGCTTTTCAACCTGATGAAATAAATACGGTGATTATGCGTTTTAATCTAAACAATGCTACAGCCCAATCTCCTCTCTTGGATTATTTTTATCTTCAATCTAAGGATTTCTTGCCTTTCTTAAAAGATACACCATTTAGTTTATCTTCCCGTTTAGGAAGATTTAAATTGGGCTTTGGAGAGGAGACTTGGTCAGATAATCCGGTGGAAGGAGTTTTGCCTTCCAATTCTGCCCCAAAAACTGGAGGTAATGATGAAGGCTTAGAATTGGCTGGGAAAATAAAATTGGACAAAATTGGCTTAAGGCCCCTGGGTTGGGTGGCCTCTATTTCGGACGGCAATTCCGGCGTGGGTTCGGATACGAGTGGAGGAAAGGCTTTTATGGGAAAACTTTATTATTCACCTATTGATTCCTTATATCTTTCTGCCTCTTATTATAATTCAGGAAGTCTTAAGAGGTCTGCTTCTGAGCTCTCTATTGCTGGCTTAACCAGCGTGCCTTCTGGATCTACGGATTGGAAAAGAAAAGTATGGGAATTAGATTGTCGTTATGATTTTGGTAAGGGCAAAAAGCCATTAGACCCTCCGGCTTTTTCGGATAGTAAGGCCTTTGTCAGATTATCCTATGGTAGATTTCAGGATGATGTGCAGGGAGCAAGCACAGTGGAGAGAGCCGGTGATTTTGGTTTTGTAGAAGGAACATATAATTTGACTAAAAAATTCTATACTGCGGGTCGTTACAGTTGGGTAGACCTGGATGGAAATATTACCGCCTCTTTAAATTCTGTGACTGCTAATAAATATGAACGTTATTCCTTAGGTTTTGGTTATCGCTGGTCGGAGAATACCATCTTAAAACTCAGTTACGATTGGAATGATGAATCTGGTGTAGAGGATGTGGATAATAATTTGATTTCTGCGATTATTGCCTCACAATTCTAATTCAAGGAGAGATTAGTTTTGAGCGGTCCTTTTAGGTGTAACGGGAGGTGAATTGTGCCTAAAATCAAAGAGTTAGAGGGAAAAGGAACTTTAACCCGGAGAGATTTCTTAAAATTAGGCTCTTTGGCGGGATTGGCTTTGACTATATCAGTTATGCCTAAGGTGGTATTAGCCAATAATGAAGAGAAGAAGGATTCGGGTAAGACAAGATGGAAGAAAGGCGACGATATTCTTTTGCGCATGTTGGATGATTTAAACCGCGCCTTACTAAAGCCTGAGCAAGAGCGAAAGTGGTCGATGGCAATCGATACCCGTAAATGCGTGGGTTGTTTTTCCTGCACCATAAGTTGTATTGCGGAAAATAGACTGCCAACCGGTGTAGTTTATCGTCCAGTTATTGAAGAAGAAAGCGGAACCTACCCGCATGTATCCAGGAGATTCTTTCCTCGTCCCTGCCTACATTGCGAAAATCCTCCTTGTGTTCCGGTCTGCCCAGTAAAAGCCACTTATAAAAGAGTAGATGGTATTGTCGTTGTTGATTATGACAAATGCATTGGCTGTCGTTATTGTATTACTGCCTGTCCGTATAGCGCGCGCTATTCGGATTTTGGTGAGAATTATACCTCTCCTCTACAACCTTATGAGAAATTACCGTCCTTTGAATACCAGAAGAAATGGTTGCGTAAGAAAGGCAAGTCTCCCATTGGTAATGCGCGTAAGTGTCATTTCTGTATACACTTGATAGAAGATGGTATCCTTCCGCGTTGCGTAAGCACCTGTATTGGACGGGCAACATATTTTGGAGATTTAAATGATACCGAAAGTCTTATTTACAGCTTAAGCAAAGAAGCAAACATAGTAAGATTAAAAGAAGAGCTTGGCACAAAGCCAACTGTATTTTATCTTATCTAGGGAGAAAAGATGAGAAAATTTATTTGTATTTTAATGGCATTATTGGCAATAGCTGGGCTAGTAAGTAGTTATGTAAGATTTCTAGAAGGTATGAAGGTAACCAATCTTACTTCAAGTATCCCTTGGGGGATGTGGGTGGTGTTTTATATCTATTTTGTGGGATTATCCGCGGGTTCATATTTGATTTCAACTCTACCCTATGTTTTTGGTTTTCGTAGATTAGAAAGAATAGGCCCCTTGGCGATTCTTTGTGCAATTCTGGCGCTAGTTACAGGATTAGTTTTTATCTGGATGGATTTAGGCCATCCTTTTAGATTCTGGAAGGTGATTACCAATTTTAATTACACTTCTATTCTGGCCTGGGAGGTTATTCTTTATTCTTTATATCTGGCATTGCTTCTGGTTTCTTTTTGGTTTCTGAAGCGCTGCGAACTGGTTAGCCAGGCAAAATATTCTACCGGGATGAAAAGGGTACTAGCTAAATTTTTATCTTTTAGCTTTAGTTGTCCTCAAACGCAAGAACAATATCAGGACTGCCATCTCTTTTCTCTGAATTTGGTAAAATATCTGGGCTTTATCGGGATTCCTCTGGTGCTCTTTGTGCGGGGTGGAACTGGTGCGCTCTTTGCGGTGGTAGCTAGCCGTCCGCACTGGTTTAGCGGGCTTTTACCAGTGATGTTTCTGGTTTCGGGATTACTTTCGGCAACCGCAATGTTACTTTTTATTCACCACTTTTTTTCCACAGAGAAAGAAAGACAGGAGAATCTTCCTATGGTTTTAATCTTAAGGAATCTGCTTTTACTCTTCTTGAGTATTGAGACATTTTTGTTTGCCTCTGAAACATTAGTCGGTATCTATAGTAAAATTCCTGAGCGCTTGGAACTTTATCACCTGGTAATGTTTGGCCCGTTTCCCTATATCTTCTGGGGTGGGCAACTTTTTCTGGGACTCATTATTCCGGTATTTTTGTGCAGTTACAAAAAAACCAGGCGAACTTCTTTTTGGTTATCTATTGCTGGTCTAAGTTGTTCCTGCGGCGTAGTCTCCATAATCTTAAATCTCGTTATTCCGGCCTATGTCTTACCTATGTTAAAAGGCCTGGATAGGGCATTTATTGACCACCGCCTTATTTATTTTTATTTTCCGAGTATTATCGAGTGGCTTTCCAGTTTTGGTCTGATTAGTTTAGTAGTTTTGGTGTTTATCTATTTGGTAGAAAATTTACCTGTATTTTCTAGAACAGAAATTAAGTTTTAGCCCAGCAGGGTAGTCCTTCCTATCCTTTTAAGGGAGGGACTAATCCATAAAGGATGAGCCGGCTTCATTCCATTACAGGTAGGGCCTTAAAAGGAGTATGGTCAGATGAAAGAAAAGACAAGACTTAATCGTAGAGAGTTCCTTAAATCCGCAGCTTTCTTAGGCGGCTTGAGCATTGTTTCTAGTTTTTTAAATGACTCTGTTGCCGGTAGCCAAGAAAAAACGCACAAGGAAGGAAATGTATCTCTTCTGGATAAGCTCGAAGATATTTTATATACCGTATGTCTACAGTGTAATACTGGTTGTGGCATAAAAGTCAGATTAATGGATGGGGTGATAGCAAAGATTGATGGTAACCCTTTAAGCCCCTGGACGATGACGCCACATTTACCTTATAAGACCTCTGTGTTTGACATTGCTAAAGTTGATGCACCGATTTGTCCTAAGGGTCAATCAGGAATACAGACCTTGTATGACCCTTACAGGATTGTTAAGGTATTAAAACGCGCTGGTCCGCGTGGTTCAAACCAATGGGAGACTATAACTTTCCAGCAGGCGATAAATGAGATAGTTGAGGGAGGTAAGCTTTTTGCAAAGATTGGAGAAGATAGATACATTGAGGGCTTTAAAGATGTCTTCGCATTAAGGGATGCCAAAATCTCTAAAGCAATGTCAAAGAAGGTAAAGGAGATTTTGGAAGAAAAAGATAGAGAGAAGAAGAAAACCAAAGTTGAAGAATTCAAAACTGAATTTAGAGATTATCTTCATACCCTTATTGATCCAGACCATCCGGATTTAGGCCCAAAGAATAACCAGTTTGTCTTTATGTGGGGCAGGATGAAGGCAGGCCGCTCTGATTTGGTAGCACGTTTTGTTAAAGATGCCTTTGGTTCGGTCAATGCCCACGGTCATACTACTGTCTGTCAGGGTTCGCTTTATTTTACAGGAAAGGCAATGAGTTATCAGTGGGATTACGACGAAAAAGACGCCAAGATGAAATGGACTAAAGAAAAGAAATTCTACTGGCAGGCAGATACGCAAAATTGCGAGTTTATCATCTTTGTCGGGGCATCACCTTTGGAGGCAAATTACGGTCCGCCACTAAGGGCAGGGAAACTTACTGAGAATCTGGTAAACGGTAAGGTAAAGTTTGCTGTCATTGATCCGCGCTTCTCTAAGACCGCAGCCAAAGCCTGGAAATGGATTCCGGCTCTTCCCGGTTCTGAAGGAGCCTTTGCCTTGGGAATGATACGCTGGATTATAGAGAACAAAAGATACGATGCCCGGTATCTTATTAATGCCAATAAAGCCGCAGCCAAAATAGATAAAGAGCCGACCTGGTCTAATGCTACCTGGCTGGTTAAGATAGAAAAGGGTATTCCGGGAGCATTTTTGCGTGGTTCAGATATGGGTATAGCAAAAGAAACACGCACCTTTATTGATAAGAAAACCGGCGCAGAAAAATCTTACGAATTTGATGCCTTTGTAGTTCTTAAGGATAACGCGCCAATAACATTTGATCCAAACGATGAAGAGAATCCTGTAGAAGGTGATTTATTCGTGGATACCGAGATCAACGGAATTAAGGTAAAAAGTGTTTTACAGCTTTTAAAAGAGCAGGCGTATACTCGCACTATTGAAGAATGGGCTAAGATTTGCGGGATAAATCCAAGGGATATTACGGATTTGGCTTCTGAGTTTACTTCTCATGGTAAAAAAGCAGCTGCAGACATTCATCGTGGGGTATCTCAGCATACTAATGGATTTTACAATGTTTATGCCTGGTATTCTTTGAATCTACTGATCGGGAATTTTGACTGGAAGGGTGGTATGTGTCAGCTTACTACTTATAATCATCTGGGAGAAAAAGGAGGTCAGCCCTATAATTTGAAAGAGATGCATCCGGGAAAACTTTCGCCTTTTGGGATAGATATTATCCGGCACGGAGATTACGAGAAATCCACTATTTTTAATGGTTATCCGGCAAAAAGACCCTGGTATACTCTTGCTTCAGATGTTTATGAGGAAATTATCCCTTCTTGTGGCGATGCCTATCCCTATCCAATAAAAATATTGATGTTCTATATGGCTGCACCGACTTATTCTTTACCTGCAGGTCAGACCAATATTGAGATTTTGGCGGATACAAAAAAGATTCCCCTGATTATTGCCAATGATATTGTTATCGGTGTTACCTCAATGTATGCAGATTACATCTTTCCTGATTTATCCTACTTAGAACGCTGGGAATTCCATGGTTCGCATCCTTCAGTTCCTCAGAAAGTTCAACCCATAAGGCAACCTGTAGTCGCTCCGCTTACCGAGACCGTAAAGGTATTTGGAGAAGAGATGCCACTTTCACTTGAGACCCTACTTTTGGGGATAGCGGAGAAATTGGGTCTTTCTGGATTCGGTAAAGATGGACTTGGTAAAGGTATGGATTTTAAAAGACCGGAAGACTTTTATCTTAAAATGGTAGCCAATGTTGCCTTTGGTGAAAAAGCAGACGGTTTTGAT
>JAMWDD010000046.1 GCA_023818885.1 Candidatus Omnitrophota bacterium
TAAACCCCATCAATATGATGATTGCTATTGCCATATCCAGTAACCTACAGGGAGCGGCTACTTTAATCGGAGACCCGCCCAGCATGCTTTTGGCAGGTTTTGCCAGGATGAACTTCATGGATTTTATAATGTATCAGGGAAAACCCAGTATATTCTTTGCCGTAGAAATAGGCGCCATAAGTTCATTCATAGTGCTGTATTTTATTTTCAGGCGCCATGGAGAGAAAGCACAACTAATCAGAGAAGAAAAGGTAAAATCTTGGGTGCCTACTTTAATACTGGTTTTTCTGATATTTTCCTTGGCGCTTTCGTCTTTCTTTGATAGGGGGTTTAGTTATATGGCGGGAGCGATCTGCATGGTGTTCGCTGCATTCTCTTTAATTTTTGAAAAAATAACCCGCGGCAGGTTCATATTAAAAAGCATTAAATCCTTAGACTGGGATACCAGCTTATTTTTAATAGGAATATTCATTATAGTCGGAGCCATTAGCGCTAATGGATGGATCATAGACATATCCAATTTTCTATCCGGTTTAGTAGGAAATAATTTATTCTTTGGTTTTACCTTGCTTGTAGTTATTTCGGTATTTGTATCGGCGTTCGTAGATAATGTTCCTTTCCTGGCAGCCATGCTTCCTGTAGCTATCAAGATGTCTAATAATCTGGCTATTAATCCATCGCTATTTTTGTTCGGCCTGCTTATCGGTGCCAGTTTAGGCGGCAATATTACTCCTATCGGGGCATCAGCTAATATTGTTGCCTGCGGGTTATTAAAAAAAGAAGGTTACGAAGTAGGATTTGGACGGTTTATGAAAATAGGCCTGCCGTTTACTTTAGCGGCAGTTTGCGCGGCGTATTTATTTGTCTGGTTTGTCTGGAGATAACATGGCTAAGGACCCGGTCTGTGGTATGACTATTGATGAGAACCACGCCCTAAGATTAAAAAGAGAGGGAGAAGAGTATTTTTTTTGTAGCGCGGTATGCCGGGACAGGTTTCTCAGGAAGTCGTTTTTTAAGAATAAATTATTTATTGTTCTAAGCATAGTTGCATTTTTATTACTCGCTTCTTTGTTTATTCCAGCGTTATTGCCATTTCAGAAAGTATTTCTCTTGTATGTTAAAAAAATCTGGTGGGCGGTATTGCTGGGGCTTGCCTTAGGCGGGATAATTGATTATTATGTGCCCCAGGAATATATCTCTAAAGTTCTTTCCCGCAAAAAACCATACACCATATTTAACGCGGTTTTTTTAGGATTTTTAATGAGCGCCTGCAGCCACGGTATGCTTGCCTTATCCATGCAATTGCATAAAAAAGGCGCCTCAAATCCGGCTGTAATAAGTTTTCTCTTAGCCAGCCCTTGGGCAAATTTCGCCGTTACCATAATGCTGGTAGGATTTTTCGGGCTAAAAGGCCTGCTTATTATCCTTGCGGCAATAGTCGTCGCCATTAATACGGGCTTTATATTTATGCTTTTAGATAAGAAAGGGCTGATTGAAAAAAATAGAAATACGCTAGAGGTATCTGAAAGATTCTCCATCTTAAATGATTTCAGACTAAGGGTTAATAATTACCGGTTTAACATGGCCAATTTATCCGCCAGCTTCAAAGGAATTTTCCGCGGCGCAACAGTCTTAGCAAATATGGTATTGTGGTGGGTTATCTTGGGCATATTAATTGCCAGCCTCGCAGGAACCCTTATACCAGTACGTTTTTTTCACAAATTCATGGGGCCGACATTGTTAGGATTGCTTGTCACCCTGGCTTTAGCTACAACAATAGAAGTTTGTTCTGAAGGTTCTAGCCCTTTGGCTTTTGAGATTTGGCGCCAGACAGGAGCTTTAGGAAACAGTTTCGTATTTCTAATGGCAGGGGTAGTTACTGATTATACGGAAATCGGCTTGCTTTGGATGAATGTCGGAAAACGCACTGCCATGTGGCTGCCAGTTATAGCTGTTCCGCAAGTGATTTTAATAGGTTACCTAATTAATATCATCTTAAAATGAACATGGATAAAATAAAGAAAGTTATCAAAGAAGCCAAAACAATCGTTATTGCCGGCCATATAAATCCTGATGGAGACTCTATAGGTTCGTTGTTATCTCTGGGACTGGGTCTGGAGAAAATCGGAAAAAAAGTTTATATGGTTAGCCCTGATGGAGTGCCTAAAAGATACTTACACTTGCCCGGTGCAAATAAAATTAAAAAAGAAATAAATATAAATGCCAACCTGGCAATAGCTGTTGACTGTAGCAATAAAGAAATACTAGGCAAGGCATTCAAAACGTTTATTAAGGCAAAAAACATTTTAGAGATTGACCATCATGAATTCAGAAGACCTTTTGGCAATATAAAACTAATAGATTATAAAGCGGCTGCCGTAGGTGAACTGATATTTATTTTGCTAAAAGAACTTAATATAAAAATTTCTAAGAACATCGCTCAAAATTTATTAATCTCAATAATCGTAGAAACTAACTCCTTCAGGCTTCCAAACGTAAGACCAGAAACTTTCTGGGTGTGTTCAGAACTCATTAAAACCGGCGTGGATTTTCATAAACTAGTAGAGACAATTTTCTGGTCCAAGTCAAAAACCGCAGTAATTCTTACGGGCATATGCCTGGCGCGATGTAGATTTTTAAGAAATGATAAAATCGTCTGGTCGATTATACGAAAAAGTGATTTTAGTAAAGTAGGCGGGGTGGATGAAGACGTAGATGCAGTGGCAGATGAAATGCGTTCAATAACAAACGTAAGGGCTGTAGTGTTATTCAGAGAGAAAAGCGATTCAGAATTAAGGGTAAGCCTGCGTTCAAAAGGAGGTATGAATATTGCCTTAGTAGCAGAAAAATATAATGGCGGGGGGCACTTTGATGTTGCCGGATGCTCTTTGCCAAATAATAGTCGCGCGATTAAACGTTTATTAAAAGATGTAGAGAATATTTTATAAATAATAAAAATTTTTCTTGACAAATGATACTATTATGGTATCATTATAATAACCAAAGGGAAAGGAGGGTTTATGGATATAACCATTAAATATATGTTGAGGCCCGTTGCGCACTGCAGAGAGGGCTGCTTTAATGTGTCCTGGGCATGACGTTAAACTGCCCTATGAGGATTATGCAATGTTTAGGGAAAAAATATTTCTGCATTAGCGAGAATAAATGTGAAACTAATAACCAGATATACCGATTATGCAGTTAGGGCGCTTTGTTATATTGCAAGGCATCAGGATAAGAAGGTTACAGTAACAGAATTAGTTACTAATTTAAAGATACCCAAATCTTTTCTTAGAAAGACACTCCAATTATTAAATAAAAAAGGCGTATTAAAATCGTATAAGGGAAAGTTTGGCGGGTTCGTTTTGGCATTGCCCGAGGATAAAATTTATTTAGCAGATTTAATAGAAATATTCCAGGGTCCGTTAAAATTAAATGAATGCAGATTAAAGAAGGCAATCTGCCCGAACATAAATAAATGTTTATTGAAGAAAAAAATAGATATAGCAAGCCGGCGTTTATTATCTGAAATAAGATCCATCAATTTGAAATCTTTAATAAAATAGGATTAATCTATGGGAAAAAGAAACATCATAAAAATTGACGAAGAAAAATGCAATGGCTGCGGTTTATGCGTCCCTAATTGCCCGGAAGGAGCACTTCAGATTATTGATGGCAAGGCGTGCCTCATCAGCGATTTATTCTGCGATGGTTTGGGTGCTTGTATTGGCCACTGCCCGCAAGGCGCGATTACCATAGAAGAAAGAGAGGCTGAGGCCTATGATGAGAAGAAGGTAATGGCCAATATTGTAAAGCAAGGCAAAAACGTGATTAGGGCGCATCTAAAACACCTAAAAGAGCATGGTGCGCACGCGTACTTTAAACAAGCAGTAGATTTTTTAAAAGAAAAGAATATAGACATTCCTTTTATAGAGTATAAGCATGAAATAACGCAGCATACCTGCCCGGGTTCAAAAATCATAGGGTTAAAAAGGTTACAAAGACCAGTAACTAAAGTGCGGGCGCAAAAACAGGATTCACAGCTCTCAAATTGGCCCATCCAGATTATGCTTGTACCAGCGTTTGCCCCTTACTTGAATAATGCCGAGCTTTTGATTACTGCTGATTGCGTTCCCTTCGCCTATTCTGATTTTCATCAGGATCTTTTGAAAAATAAGGTCTTACTCATAGGTTGCCCGAAATTAGATGATATGCAACTTTACAGAGAAAAAATCAGCCAAATCATAGAAAATAATAATATAAATTCCATCACATATGCGCACATGGAAGTACCTTGCTGTTTTGGGTTCTTGCCTATCATAAAAGAAGTTATAAATGAATCAGGGAAAAATATACCTTTTAAGGATATTAACATCAGTATTAAGGGAGAAAGAATAAATTGATAGAATTTAAATGTCCAGGGCAAGATGGTAGAAATTTAAAGGCCGAATTAATAACCTGCTCTAAATGCGGTTATGCGCTGGAAATCTTTTCAGACGAAGCAAAGGCAATTTGTCCTAAATGCGGTAATTTGGTCTGCCGCGAAAGGCTGCCTTCATGCATAGATTGGTGCAAATACGCAAAAGATTGCGTGGGCGAAGAAAAACTAAGGAAAAAGAAAGGAGAATAGTTTATGTTTTGTTATCAATGTGAACAGACAATGGGCGGAACCGGTTGCACAAAAGTAGGAGCTTGCGGCAAAAATGAAGATATCCAGAGCTTACAAGATATTTTGCTATACGGCCTAAAAGGTATTGCCGCTTATGCTTATCATGCCCGAGAATTAGGTTATAAAAATGAAGAAGTAGATGCCTTTATGCATGAGGCCTTATTTGAAACTATCACTAATGTAAGTTTTGATTTAAACCAACACCTGCAATATGTTTTAAAATGCGGCCAGATGAATCTAAAGATAATGGAACTTTTGGATAAAGCACATACAGAAAAGTTCGGCAATCCTCTTCCCACAAAAGTTTATACCGGCACAAAAGCCGGGCCAGGCATACTTGTTACAGGTCATGATTTATTAGACCTTTACGAACTTTTAAAGCAGAGCGAAGGCAAAGGTGTCAATATTTATACACATAGCGAAATGCTGCCGGCTCATGGATATCCTGAGTTAAAGAAATTCAAACATTTAGTGGGTAATTATGGCGGGGCATGGCAGGAACAGAGAAAAGAATTCCATGCTTTTAGCGGCGCTATTTTAGCTACTACCAACTGTGTATTAATCCCGCCGGAAAATTCTTACTTAGATAGGCTTTTTACCACAGGAGTTACGGGTATTACCGGGGCTACTCATATCGAAAAAAGGGATTTTAGCGGCCTGATACAAAAAGCAAAATCATTACCGCCTCTTCCGGAGATGCCGGGAAAAACTATAATGACAGGATTTCACCACACTGCAATCTTAAAATTAGCGGATAAGATAATAAATTTGGTTAAAACCGGTAAAATTAAAAGATTCTTCCTTATCGGCGGCTGCGACGGCGCAAAGCCAGGGCGTAATTACTATACACAATTTGCGGAAAAAGTACCCACGGACTGCATAATACTAACCCTTGCCTGCGGAAAATACCGCTTTAATAAACTTGATTTTGGAGATATAGAAGGAATACCCCGTCTAATTGATATCGGGCAATGCAATAATGCCTATTCGGGAATCCAGGTGGCGCTCGCCTTAAGCAAAATTTTTAACTCTAGCATAAATGAGTTGCCTTTATCATTTGTGCTTTCTTGGTTTGAGCAAAAGGCAGTAGCCATACTTTTGACTTTACTCTACTTAGGGGTTAAGAATATCCGTATTGGGCCGAGCCTACCGGCATTTATTAGCCCCAACATCTTAAGTATCCTTGAGGAAAAATTTGACCTAAAATTGATTACGACACCAGACAATGATTTAGCCGATATTTTAAAATAGCAAAATCTAAATTTATATGATAAAATGGATACCAGATTAAAATAATTAAATATGATTACCGACGCGTTAAAAGAAAAAATTTTACAGGTTCAAAAGAATGAGATTACGGAAAAAGTAATTTATTCTCAATTGGCCGCTTCTTTGAAAGACAGGCAAAAGGCAAAAATTCTTGAGAATATATCCGAGGAAGAAGCCAAACACTACGAGATATTTAAAACCATAACTCATAAAGATACCCTGCCGGATAAATTCAAAGTAACGTTTTATTTCTTAGCGAGCAGAATCTTTGGTCTTACCTTTGGCTTAAAAAGTATGGAACGCGGCGAATCAAATGCCCAAGAAGTATATGCCCAGTTAAAATCCGATTACCCTGAAGTAGAAAGCATCATTAAAGACGAGGCAAAACATGAAAATGCGCTTATTGATTTAATTGATGAGGAGCGGCTCAAATATGTCAGTTCTGTGGTGCTCGGTCTTAATGATGCGCTGGTAGAGCTGACCGGGGCGTTGGTCGGGTTTAGTTTAGCACTTCAGAATACACGGCTGGTAGCTATCGTAGGTTTAATCACCGGTATTGCTGCATCGCTATCTATGGCGGCATCAGAATACCTTTCTACCAAACAGGAAAAAACCGAGAAAAGCCCGCTTAAGGCCTCTATCTATACAGGGTTTGCCTATATTGCTACGGTTTCGCTCTTAATTGCGCCGTATCTTATTTTTAAAAATATATATTTATGCCTTGCTTTTGTTTTGGCTTGCGTAGTAATTATTATTGCTGCTTTTACTTATTATATATCGGTGGCTAAGGAACTGGATTTTAAGAAAAGATTTTTGGAAATGGCAGGTATTAGTTTAGGCGTCGCAATAATCAATTTTGGTATTGGTTTGATTATCCGCAAGGTTTTTGGAATAGAGGTATAAAATGCGCACAGTAAACTTTCAAGGTCAACCACTAACCTTGGTTGGCAGGAGAGTAAAAATAGGGAGTTTTGCTCCGGATTTTAAAGTAACTTCTCAAGACATGAAAGAAGTAAACCTAAATAATTTTAATGGCAGGATTAAAGTCATCACTGTTTTCCCTTCTCTGGACACGCCTGTCTGTGATCTGCAGGTAAAAGAATTTAATAAGAGGGCGTCTAATGTCTCGTCGGACGTAGTGGTTTTAGGAATAAGCAAGGACCTACCTTTTAGCCAGGCAAGATTCTGCGAATCTTTCGAGATTAAGAATGTCGCAGTGCTTTCTGATTACAAAACCTCATCCTTTGGGCTGAATTACGGCTTGTTGATAAAAGAGCTTAATCTCCTGGCCAGGGCGGTATTAATAATAGATAAAAATAATGTTGTGCGTTACATTCAGATAACACCTGAAATAACCTCTTCGCTTGATTACGATGATGTGATGGATAATTTATTCTTTGTGATGAGTAACCCTCAGCAATCTATTCTTAAAGATGAATTGCCCCAGCATTGTAAGCCCTGCGAAGGCGGTATACAGTCATTACCTAAAGAAAAGATTGACCGCCTGCTTGCGCAATATCGCGGATGGGAATTAGTGGAAGATAAAAAAATAGTTAAGGAATTTAAGTTCAAAGATTTTCTGGAGGCTAAATATTTCCTGGACTTAATTTCTATTATTGCCGAAGAACAAGGCCATCATCCGACTTTTACCTTGCTTTACAACAAACTAAGGATAACCCTGACTACACACGCTGCTGGCGGATTAACAGATAATGATTTTATTATGGCAAAAATAATTGATGAGATGTAAACATGAAGCCAATCGAGATTAAAAAAGGAATATACTGGGTAGGAGCGATTGACTGGAATGTAAAGAATTTCCACGGCCACACCTATACTACTAAAAGAGGCACTACTTATAATGCTTATTTAATCATAGATGAGAAAATAGCGCTTGTTGACACAGTCTACGGGCCGTTCGCCCAAGAAGTGATAGAGAAGATTAAAGAAATAATATCACCAGAAAAAATTGACTATATCATTGCCAATCATGTGGAAACGGATCATTCTGGAGCAATGCCGGAGATTATGAAATTATGTCCCAAGGCAAAGGTGTTTGGCACCGCTAAATGCAAAGAGGGTTTATACCGCTATTATTACCCTGCCTGGGATTTTCAGGCAGTCAAAACCGGCGATCAGTTAGAATTGGGCAAAAGAAGCTTAACTTTTATTGAGGCGCCGATGATTCATTGGCCAGACAGTATGTTTACCTATTGTCCGCAAGAACAGTTGCTTATGCCTAACGATGCCTTTGGCCAGCATTACGCCAGCGCTGAACGTTTTGCTGATGAAGTTGACCAATGCGTATTATGGGATGAGGCAGCAAAATATTACGCAAACATCCTCTGGCCGTTGGGTTCAATAATCCTGAAGAAAATAGAAGAAGTGCAAAAAACGGGTATTGCCATAGATATGATTGCGCCTAGTCACGGCCTTATCTGGCGTAAAGACCCTCTGCAGATTGTAGATGCCTATCTTTCCTGGGCGAAAAACGAAACTGCCAAAAAGGTAGTAGTAGTTTATGAAACTATGTGGGGCGCTACGGAAAAAATGGCGAGGAAAATAACCGAGGGTATTGCTGAGGCAGGCATAGAGGTAAAACTTTTTGATATTACCACTTCAGACCGCACAGAAGTGGTTAAAGAAATGCTTAATGCTAAAGGATTTATTTTTGGCTCATCTACGCATGATAATGATATGTTGCCTACCATCGCCGGATTTTTAGAATTTCTCAAGGGATTAAAACCGAAAAATAGAATTGCTGC
>JAMWDD010000047.1 GCA_023818885.1 Candidatus Omnitrophota bacterium
AACCGCGCTGACCTTGAAAAATATATCGTTGGCATTATTCCTGCAGAACAGTTCCATACCAGAACCATCGTAAAAATACAAGGTAGTGAAAAAATAATTAATGATAAAAAGGGCACACATCTTACTTACACAGATATTTCTCTGACTGATTTTATTGTCGAACTTACTCTTCAGCAGACAAGGCAAGATTTTGCAAAATTAACCGACGAAGAAAAAAAGAGCCAAAAGATACAAGAAATAATCCTGAAGAATATATATAAATTCCTGAAGGTCTATGAATTCAATGATTTCCTCAAGATTAAAATTCAGGATACTTCATTCAATACAGAATATGCTATTGGTAAGTACGAACTTTGGGAGAGATTTAAAGACAGTGAGATTTAGGCAATAATTTTTACTTTTCTGGCTTCTATCTTCAATTTCCCTTCACAAAAAAGCCGGATTGCTTCGGGATAAAGTTTATGTTCTATTTTATGAATCCTTGCTTCTAAAGATTCCAACGTCTCATCCTCTCTCACCCTTAAGGCCTCTTGAAGAATTATCGGGCCGTGGTCCATCAACTCATCCACAAAATGTACCGTCACCCCGGTCACCTTAACCCCGTAATCAAAAGCGTCCTTTATCCCATGGGCTCCTTTAAAAGAAGGCAAAAGCGCAGGATGGATATTGATGATTCTGTTTTTAAATCTTGTAACAAAATCACGGCTTAAGATGCGCATAAAACCCGCTAATACAATTAAATCAATCTTCTCTTGCTCTAAATACTCAATTATCTTTGCCTCAAAATCGGCTTTGAGGGGAAATTGCTTCGGGTCAACAAATATGTTTTTAATCTTTGCCTTTTTGGCGCGTTTTAAAGCATAGGCCTCTTTGTTATCAGAAATCACCAGCGCTAAGTTTACGTTAAGTTTTCCTTTTTTTACTGCCCTGATAATTGCTTGAAGATTCGTGCCTTTGCCTGAACAAAAAACTGCGATATTTTTCATTATCTTCTAACTATTGCCTTAGTAGGGCAGGCCTTAAAACATTCACCCAAATCTTGGCATTTCTTATAATCAAAGGTAGCAAGATTTTCTATCACCGTTATTGCGCCAACTGGACAGGCCTTCTGACATTTACCGCAGCCAATGCAACCGACGGGACAAACATCCAAAACCACCTTGCCAAACTCTAAAGATTTACATCCTACAAAATAATGTTTAGAAATATCAACCAGACTAAATAATTTTTTAGGACAAACCTCAACACACCTGCCGCAGGCACGACATTTGTTCTCATCAACGATAGGCAATCCTTCGGCCCCCATGCTTATGGCGCCAAAGGGACAGGCCAAAACACAACTACCAAAACCCAAACAACCAAACCTACAGGCCTTCTGTCCTGCCTGTAGAAGATTCGCCGCTCTACAATCAAGGATTCCGACATAGCTAAATCTATCTTTTACTTTATTCCCGCCTTGACAATGCAAAACAGCAGTTCGTTTAACTTTTTTTTCTATACTTATTTTTAGAATCTGGCTGATTCTTTCCTGTGTCTCCTCTTCGCTGACTACACATTCATTAATACTTACCTCACCCTTAATAAGGCTTTCGGCAAAACCCATACAACCAGCTTTTCCGCAGGCACCACAATTTGCACCCGGCAGACAACTAAATATTTTTTCTAAACGAGGGTCGGTCTCAACGCAAAATTTCTTTGCCGCCAGACCCAGGCCAATTCCAAATAATAAACCCAGTCCGCCAAGGGTAAAAACAGGAATAAGTATCTGCATTGTTAAACTATGCCTGCCTTAAGAATATCCTGGACATCCAAAAGACCAATGGGATGGAAGCGGGAATCAACAACGGGAATTTCATCAATCTTTTTTTCGCGCAATATCTGCAATGCTTCCTGTGCCAATTTTTCTTTGGTGATAACAATGGGATTTTTGGTCATTACCTCTTTTACTTTACGCCGCGTAAGGTCTGTATCGGTCTCAAGGTGCCTTCTTAAATCTCCATCGGTAAATATCCCCACTAATCTACCTTTTTTATCTACTACTGAAGCAGAACCGGCGCGCGCCTGGGTTATCTTAAATAACACCTCAGAAATCTTTTTATCTTCCTCCACCACTGGATTGGCCTGACCGGTCCTCATAATCTCCTCAACCGTGAGCAATAATTTTTTCCCCAGACTTCCACCGGGATGATAAAAGGCAAAATCCCTCTCCTTAAAACCCTTTAATTCCAAAAGACATACTGCCAGGGCATCTGCCATCGCCAACATCGTCGTAGTAGAGGCAGTGGGAGCCAGCCCTAAGGGACAGGCCTCTTTCTTAACACTGACATTTAAAACCACATCGCTATATTTTGCCAGAAGGGATTTTATATTTCCGGTAAGTGCAATAATTTTGGCGCCAATTTTTTTTAAGAGGGGTAATAACTTCCTTATCTCATCGGTCTCCCCGCTATTAGATAATACAATTACCACATCCTCTTTGGTTACCCGGCCCAAATCGCCATGTATTGCTTCGGCGGAATGGAGAAAGAGACTCGGGGTGCCAGTTGAAGAAAGAGTGGCAGATAGTTTCTGGGCAATAATTCCGGCCTTTCCCATTCCCGTAACTACTACCCGTCCGGATGAATGCATAATTAAATCCAGCGCGGCCTTAAAACTCTTATCAATGCGTTTTTTTAAAGCTAGGACTGCCTTTGCCTCAATATCCAGAACTTCCTGTGCGCGCTTTTTAATATTCTTCATTTCAATGCCTCTTGAATTTTTTTTACATCTTTAAGTAAATCTTCTAACTCTTTTAAATTTATGCTATTTGGCCCGTCGCAAAGCGCTTTATCCGGCTCAAGATGAACCTCTAAAAACAAACCATCGCAACCAAAAGCAACGGCGGCGCGGGCCAGGCCTGCCACAAATTCCCGTTGACCGCCACTACAACCACCTTTTGCCCCAGGTAGCTGGATGCTATGCGTGACATCGTAAATAACTGGGTAGCCAAATTCCTGCATTATCTTTATACTTCTTAAATCAGAAACCAAGTTATTGTAACCAAAGCAGAAACCGCGTTCCGTAATTAGAATCTTACGATTACCCGTCGATTCAATCTTTTTGATGATGGGTAAAATATCCCAGGGGGCTAAAAACTGGCCTTTTTTCACATTAATCACCGCGCCGCTCTTGGCTGCAGCAAGGACTAAATCCGTCTGTCGGCAAAGAAAAGCCGGAATCTGAATCACATCTAAAACCTCTTTTGTACGACTAATCTCTTCTTTACAATGCACATCGCTTAGAACTGGAACGCCGATTTCTTTTTTTACTTTTTTCAAAATCTCCAATCCTTTTATAAGGCCAGGTCCGCGAAAGGAATCCAGCGATAAGCGATTGGCTTTATCATAACTGGATTTAAAAATAAAGGGGATGCCGAGTTTTTTTGTCATTGCCTTTATTCGCGCGGCAACCAATAAACACAAAGTTTCAGATTCAATCACACAAGGTCCGGCAATTAAAACCACTGGTCTCCCCCCGCCGATTTTAATATCCTTAACATTGATTACTTTAGTCATCATAACTTCTCTCCCGATAACCAGTACTTACGCACCTTTTCTAAATCTTCGGGCGTATCTACACCGATAGTATCAAATTTCGTCTCCACTGTCTTTATCCTGAATCCATTTTCCAATATCCTTAGTTGTTCTAAACGCTCAATTTTTTCCAGATAAGACGGCGGGAGGTTGCGAAAAGTAAAAAGAAAATCTTTTGTATAGGCATAGAGTCCCAGATGCTTATAATACCGAAGCTGTTTTATCTCTGAATTTAACGCCCGGTAAGGGATAACCGCGCGGGAAAAATACAGAGCAAAATTATCTTCATCAATCACCACCTTGACGATATTGGGGTCTTTGATTTCTTCTGGGTCTTCTATTCTTTTTATCAGCGTAGAGACGAATATGCTTGTATCTTCCAATAATGGCCTTGTTACCTCATCAATCATTACCGGCCTAATCATCGGCTCGTCTGCTTGGATATTCACCACTATCCTCACATCCAAGGGATACACTACTTCCGATATACGGTCGCTTCCTGAAAGATGCCCCTTGGAAGTCATCACCACCTTTGCGCCAAAATTATGAGCTACCTTTGCCACCCGTTCATCGTCGCAGGCAATAATTAAGTCATCAAGCAGAAGTGCGCCTTTAGACCTCTCCCATACATGCTGCAACATAGGTTTACCGTGAATATCGGCCAGGACTTTTCCTTCAAAACGACTGGATGCCCAGCGCGCCGGGATTACACCAATAACTTCCATTCTTAATGCATCCTTATTCTCTGAGTTAATTCTTTCTGATTAGTTACTGCCACGCCTATCTTACCCACTACGATTCCAGCGGCAAAATTAGCAATCTGTGCCGCCTCTAATTTATCTGCCCCTACTGAAAGCGCTAAAGTAAATGTCCCGATTACTGTATCTCCCGCACCGGAAACATCAAATACCTCCTGAGCGACGGTGGGGATATGGGTAATCCTGCCGTTTTTTTCAAAAAGACACATCCCCTGCTCACCCAAAGTTATTAATAAAGATTCCAGATTAAGGTATTGCATAATTTCTTTTCCCGCCACTTCTATATCTCTTCTGTTCGCTAACTTATCAAAATTTAATTTAAATCTATTTTCCATATCTTTAATTTTTATATTGCGGATGGCGTTTTCAGCCTCTTTGCGGTTGGGAGTAATACAGGTTACTGCCTGATAATAAATAAAGTGCTCTTCTTTTGGGTCTACCGTAATAATCTTTTGATTTTGTCTGGCGCATTCAATTATTTCACTTAAAAGCACCGGGTTAATCAGGCCCTTACCATAATCTTCAATAATAATGGCATCAAATCTGCGGATATTACTTTTTACGAAATTAATTATCCGCTCATTCAAACTATCTTTAATTACCTCGCGATGTTCCCAATCTACCCTAACCACCTGCTGATGTCCGGCAATGATTCTGGTTTTTAATGTCGTGTGTCGCCGTTGTTCAATAAGTATATTTTTTGTCTCAATATTCTTTTTTTTCAGTTCGGAAATTAATGTATGAGCATTGGCATCATTTCCTACCACTCCGACGATACTTACCTTACCGCCTAAACTTCTGATATTATGGGCAACATTGGCTGCGCCACCGGGCATATAAGACCTTTTCTTTGCCCAGACCACGGGCACCGGCGCCTCGGGCGAGATTCTTTCTACATCTCCCCAGATAAACTCATCCAAAATCAAGTCGCCAATAACCAAGATATTGCCTTGCGAAAATTTTCGGATAATCTTTATAAGATTACGCATCTTCTAATTTTAAATTTATTGCCCAGGCCAAAAGCGGTAGCATTATCTCATGGTGACCAATGATATAATAACCCCTTCCTGCCTTATAGGTAGGTCGCGCTACGACATTTTGCTGCGGCCGATAATGATAAAGCATATCAAAATTCGCCGTAGTAAAATCTTTAACGCGAAAACCCAGATTCCGCGCTAAATTTAGCGCCTTTAAAAAGACCTCAGGTAAAATGACGCTTGAGCCAAAATTTATCACCACCCCACCTTTGTCTAGTTGAGAAACTATCTTTACCAAAGTATAAAAATCATGCTGCGAACCCTTTCCTGTCAGCGCGCCATCAAAGGAAGGATGTTGATGAATAACATCCGTGCCAATTCCCACGTGAACGGTTACCGGCACATTGTATTTTAGGGCGTTATAAAGGATGCTTAAGTTTCTAAATTTTAGTTTTTCTTTTTTTATTTTTTCGCCTACCGCATAACCAATACCCTTACCTTCTTTTACCCCGCGATTTATGGCATCATTAATAAATTCAGCGGTCTGACGGGCCATACCAAATCTACCTCTAACCAATCCCGCGATTACATCTTCGGAGGTCTTTCCCTGATAGGCAATCTCAAAATCGTGAATTATACCTGCGCCATTTAAGGCAATGCAACTTAAAACTCCTCGCCGCATCAGTGCAATAACCAAAGGACTTAGGCCGCACTTAATCACATGAGCACCCATCATAAAAATCACGGGTTTTTTCTTCTTAGATGCAGAAACAACTGCCTCAACTACCGCGCGAAAGTCCTTCGCCTTCAGGATATCCGGTAAAGACCGATAAAAAGCAGAAAAACTCTTATCTCTAGTGGGCAGATGGCAGAAATCTCTTCTCTTTACCTTGCTTTTGCGGCTCTGTAAATTATAGGTCTTGACTTTACGGATATCTAAATTAATCATCTGCTTAAAGTAATTTAGCGTGGATTTCTCAATATGGTGCCGTTTGAAAACATCGTATAATTATAACTCTGAGAGGCACTGGGCGGCTTGCCGCCCCTCGTACAGCGTACTGCCGTAATATTAAAGTCATTTTTTAATGCCGTAACATGAACGCTATATTTGAAATAAGTGGTATTTTTTGTGCACGACCCCACATTAATGTCAGGGTCAATGGCTAAGTCATTCTTCCGCGCAGTAAAAAAGCCGTGCCTTTCATAATATTCAAGCTCTGCCTGGCGGATGTGCTCTAAGACAGTAAAGGCCTCTACACTCCGGCCTCTTTCTGAAAGATTTTTATACGCAACTAAAGCTACAACCGCGATTACCCCAATTATTACACATACTAAAAGTAATTCTATTAAATAAAGTAAGACCCTTTTTCATCTTATTACCCCCCTCTTCTAAAATCTAAAACATAGATACTATTATACTAAAATATCTTTTAAAAGCATAGATTTTGTTTTTAGAATCATGTTATTTCTCGCCTCTTAAAATTGTCTTTGCTACCCTCAAGACGTCTTCTGTAGTAATTGCCTTCAGACACGCAAAGTCCTTTACGCAGTTATGCGCCAAGCATTCAATACAACCCACTGGTTTGTGTAAAAAGATATCCCGCTTACCCAGCGGTCCCCAGCGCACTGGACCAAGACCTTTTTGGCTCCTGCCAAAGATAGAGATCACCGGTGTGCCTACACTTGAGGCAATATGCACCGGTCCCGAATCATTAGAAATAAATAAATGCGCCCTTTTAAGGAGACTGGCTAATTGGCTAAGCGAGGTCTTTCCGGTTAAATCTATAATCAGACTGTGGATATTGCGGATGGTAGATTGGGCAAGGGCTTTGTCTTTTTGGCTGGCGATAATTACAATCTTTGCCTGATATTCCAAAATCAGGCGATTAGCTACTTCAGCAAATCTCTCCGGCGGCCAGACCTTGGAAGGACAACTGGCAGTGGGATTAATCACAATCAAACGATTATCTTTGGTTATACCATTTTCTTTTAAAAGATTATCCGCCCAAATCTCCGCTTCTTTTTTTATGGGCATATATAAATTCTTTTCTTTTGGCTCCTTTCCCAGATACCTTACAAAATCTAGGGCGTATTCCATTTCGTGTTTCTCACCCAGATGTTTAGTATGTTTGATTCTATCGGTCAATAAAAAACTCAATCGCCGGTCATAACCGATTCTTCTTTTGATACCCGCAAAAAAGGTAACCAAATGCATGCGATTCGTGGGATGGAGAATAAGCGCAAGGTCAAAATATTTTCTCTTTAATTCTTGGGCAAATTTTTTTGAATTCCGCCAACTCCGATGTTTATGCTCTTTATCATAGATTAAGACCTCGTCTAGATAGGGATTGCCCTCCACTATTTCTCGGGCATAAGGACTAACTATCATCGCAATATAGGCCGCAGGATAAGCATCTCTCAATGCCTTTATTACTGGGGTAGAGAGCAATACATCGCCGATTCTGTCGGTGCGTGCGATAAGGATGCGTTTGAAATCGTGCCTGGGGATTAAAGGATGGATAAGAGATGGGGTGAGTACTTGTTTAATTGCCCTTAAGACATCCTCCGTCTTTATTAACTTCATGCAATCAAGTGTCCCAAAACGACACTGCGCCTTTTCGCAGGGACGGCAAAAGATGTCTTTTTTAACTACTATTGACTTTTCTGACCAAGGTCCGTATTTTTTTTCATCCGTCGGTCCAAATATCGCTACTACCGGCATATTGAAATAACTGCCTAAATGTAAAACCGCGCTATCATTGGTAACCAAAAGTTTGGCCCTTTCTAAAAGCGCGGTTAATTGTGCAATGTTGGTTCGACTGCATAAATCAACCAAAGGATTTATGGTTCTTTCTTTGATGCGCTGAACAAGGGGCTTATCCTGCTCATCTCCTACCAAGACAACCTTAAATCCCAAATCTTGTCTTAACCTATCGCAGAGTTCAATAAAACCTCCTTCGGTCCATCTTTTAATATGGCTCCTTGCACCCGGACTTATGACAATTATATCCTCATCTTTACCGATATCGTTTTCTTCCAAAATCTTATTTATGTATTCGCGGTGTGCATGGTCAATATAAAGACCTTGTTTAATATGAGAAACTTTGCCTTTGCCTAAAAAAGAGATTAAGCCAGATAAGTGCCTCTCTCTCATATGCTGGCCATATTTCCTAAAGGGAGGTAGAACCCTATATTTAACCGAAAGAAATCTACCAAAGGCAGTATTGCGTAAATCCACTACCAGATCAAATTTCTTTGCATTAAGT
>JAMWDD010000048.1 GCA_023818885.1 Candidatus Omnitrophota bacterium
TCTCCACTCGCCGCGTAATCTTTCTTTAAAAATATGGATACTAAATCATTTTCCCCTCAAATCTATATCGTAGAGGCTTCTGCCGGCTCAGGCAAAACTTATGAGTTAGCCAAAAGGTATATCCAGCTACTCTTAAATTCTAACACGCCACAGCCGCCAATAAAAAATATCTTGGCAATAACCTTTACCAATAAGGCGGCCTTAGAGATGAAAGAGAGAATTTTGGATTTTCTTAAAAAAATCGCGCTGGATAAATTGCAAGATAAGGGAATTTGGGAGGTTTTGCCTCAGGACAAAGAATTAGTCAGAAAGCGCGCTTATCTTTGTATGGATGAGATTATTAAAAATTATAATTTCTTTCAGGTCCAGACCATTGATAGTTTTATCAATTCGGTTATTTCTGGCTGTGCGTTTATGCTGGGATTATCATCCACCCTTAAGATAAGGCAGGATTCAAGCGATTATTTAGCCTACGGTCTGGATAATTTGATTGACCAGGCAAATGCCGATAATAAAATTGCCCACCTTTTTGAAAATTTCTTAAGGCAATATATTTATATTGAGAATAAAAGTGGTTGGCTACCTAAACGAGATATTTTGTCCGTGATTACTTCTTTATTTTTTGAATTTAATATCCATCTCGGCAGTTTCTCAAAATACCCTGTCCCTTCTTCCGAGTTGATTGTCAAGAAAAAGATCATCCTTAAAATTTTAAAAGAATTATTTAAGCATCTTCCTGAAGGAACCCATAAGGGATTTAGTAAAAAACTTAAGAGCTTTTTGGATGAAAATGAAGAGAGTTTTGATATTGATAAACTTTCCGGTTTTCTTAAAGATAAAGATTTCCCTCTAAACAAAGGTTACATACTTCCCAAAGATACAGAAAAACTCTGGAAGGATGTGCGTCGAGAAATAAAAGAGCTCTGCGAATTAGAATTATATTCTCTTTTTAACTGTTACATTGATATCTTTAATGAGGTATTTTTAAATTTCCGCCATTTGGCAAAAAAAGAAGATGTTTTGTTTTTAGAGGAATTAAATAAACAGGCCCAGGTGCTTTTTGGCGAAAATCAACTTACCGTCCCCGAGCTATATTACCGCTTAAGCCTGCGCCTTAAGCACTTTCTTATTGATGAATTTCAGGATACGAGTATCTTACAATGGATAAACCTGTATCCTATGATAGAAGAGGCGCTTTCTGTTGGCGGTTCGCTTTTTTATGTCGGCGATAAAAAACAGGCAATCTTTAGATTTAGAGGAGGAGAGGTTACTTTATTTGAGCAGGTAAAAGAAGATTTAAAGAAGTTCGGCGTCTTATCTTCTTACCTCACCAATAACTTCCGTAGTCAAAAAGAGATTGTGGAGTTTAATAATCAAGTATTTTCGCCGCAAAACTTAATAAGGTTTATTCAGGGGAGTCATTTAAGTAAAGATGAGTTTAGTATAAAAGATTTAGAAGATATTACGAATGTCTTTTGCGACACCAAACAAACCTTTAAGCCAGAAAATACGGCGGGTTTTGTAAAGGTAGAATTTATCGATGTTGAAGACAAAGAGGAAAAAGAAAAAATAATTAAAGAAAAACTCATTTCTTTAATAGAAGACCTAAAGGCGCGCTTTGGATACAAAAATATCGCCATACTTACAAGAAAAAATGAAGAGGTGGCGCTCTTGACCACCTGGCTTATTGAAAAGGATATACCGGTTGAATCTGAGAAGACCTTAAATATCCGAGAGAATCCATTGGTAAAAGAGTTTATCTCATTTTTAAAATTTCTCAATTCTCCCATTGATAATCTTTCTTTTTCTTCATTTATATTGGGCGAGATATTTATTAAGGCATCCGGACTTAAAAGGCAGGAGATTGAGGATTTCCTTTTCCAATTAAAGCTTATTTCCCAAAAACAAGACATCGCCTATTATTACCGAGAATTCCGCTCTAAATTTCCCCGCGTATGGTCTAGCTTAATGGAAGATTTTTTTAGACGGGTGGGGTTTGCGCCTTTATATGAGCTGGTAATAAATATTTACGAACGATTCCAGATTTTTAAGAATTTTGCTGAGGCCCACGGCTTTTTTATGCGTTTATTAGAATTGATTAGAGAAAACGAAGAAGAACACCCCACTATTGCCTCTTTCCTGGAGTATTTTGAACAGGCAGCTGAAGATGATTTATATGTAAATGTTACTAAATCCGATGCGGTAAAGATACTCACCATCCATAAAGCAAAAGGTCTAGGCTTTGGCGCAGTAATTATTCCTTTTTTAGAAATTGAGGTAAAGGTGGGTTCGGGAAATAGAAGGGTGCATAATTATGTAATTAAGACAGAGGATATCAATGGAGAAAATAAAATAAAACTCCTGCGGCTTAAAAAGACCTATAGTAAATTTTCTGATACCGCAAAAAAAATATACCGTGAAGAATATAAGAAGGCCTTTTTGGATGAATTGGATAATATCTACGTAGCACTTACGCGCGCAGAATATGAATTATATGTCTTTATTCCTAAAAAGGCGGGATTGAGTTTTAACCTCGCGCGTTTTTTAATTAAAGAAGAATTAGAGAGGGGTAAAAAAATAAAATATCCAGAGGAAAGACAAGAAGAGGCGCCGCTTTTAGAAATTTCACCTCCTCATTATAAGGACTGGTCGCTTTGCCTAAAAGATGAGTTTAGAGAGAAATCAGCAATTATCGGTTTAGAAAAAATTCAGCAAGGCGAAATTATCCATTGTCTCCTGGCAGGTATTGACAATCTAAATAAGCAAGATGTGAGAAGTGCGGTTAAAAAAGCAATAGAAAAAACAAAATTTAGATTTCCCTATGTTTGCGACTTTAGCCAAATTGAAAAGACGGTAAAAAAATTGCTGGATAAAGACATCTTTAAAAGATTCTTTTATGCGAAGGGTGAAGTTTATGTGGAGAAGGAAATAATCGATAGATGCGGAAATACCAAAAGGATTGACCGTTTGGTAATAAATGATAATGAGGTCTGGGTTGTTGATTACAAAAGCGCAAAAGATAATTACTCTGATTATCAGAGACAGATTAAAGAATATATTTATCAAATTAAAGAATTATATCCCAAACATGAGGTAAGAGGATTCCTTATATATCTAGATGATTTAAGTCTTAAAGAGGTTTATGGATAAGGTAATTACTTACAGTTTTGGAGATAATTTTATTAAAAACTTAGCAGATTTTATTGAAGAGAAGTTTCTTGTCCCGGGAAAAGATTTGAGGCGCATCGCCATTGTCTTTGGAGGAAAGAGACCGGCATTCTTTTTAAACCGTGCCCTTTCTCAAAAGATTAAGAAGAGTTTTTTTGCACCCCATTATTTTTCTACTGATGAATTTATGGAGTATCTTGTATCCCAAAAAGAATCATTTTTTAAAATTTCTGATTTGGATGCAAGTTTCATTATTTATCAATTGGCAAGTCAACTCTCACCCGAGATTACCAAAACAAGAGAAAGATTTTCTTCGTTTCTTCCCTGGGCAAGGGAGATTTTAAGCTTTCTGGAGCGGCTTGATTTAGAAAAGGTTTCTTCAGAAGATTTAGAAAACATAAAACTCAAAGCAGAAATTGGCTATGAGATACCGCCGGCGATAAATAGACTCCTTAAAGATATTATTATTTTAAGGGAAAGATATCATGAGGTTTTAAGACAGAAGAAGAGCTTTTCTCGCGGCTTTATTTATTATCTCGCTGCAGAAGGTATAAAAGAGGTTTGGCTTGACGAATTTGATTATATATTATTTTGTAATTTGTTTTATCTTAGTAAAACTGAAAAAGAGGTCATTAAATGTATTTATGAGAAGGCAAAGGCAATACTTTTCTTTCAGGGTCATCAGGATGATTGGCCGGTGCTTAAAAAAATAGCCGAGGATTTTTCCTGTAAAATTATTCCGGATAATCTTAAGAAGGTCAATTATAATCTAAATATTTATGCGGGCTTTGATACGCAATCGCAAGTTTCCTTGGTAAGAAATGCATTGGCACAGATAAAGGATTTAGAAAAGACTGCAATCGTAATGCCCAACCCCCAAAATATCATTCCGCTGTTAGCTGAGATTGCTTCTTTGGCAAGTGACTTTAATGTTTCTTTAGGATATCCGCTTAAATATAGCAGTCTATATTCCCTCTTTGATTTACTCTTTAGGGCGCAATCTGTAAGGAAGGGGACGGACTATTACACAAAAGATTATTTAAGGGTTTTAATGCATCCTTTGGTTAAAAATTTAAAACTCGGCCCTGAATCTTCCGTAACCCGTGTACTTATTCATAAGATTGAAGAGGTGCTGGTAGGGATAGTGACAAGCGAATTAGCCGGCAGTCTCTTTGTAAGCCTAAGCCAGATTGAAAATTTGGATTTTTTGTATGAAATAACCGAAGATACCTTAAAGAGGATGAATATAGAGATAAAACGCTTAGAACTTAAGGCGATACTGGGAGAACTGCACAAAATTCTTTTTTATTCCTGGGAGAATCTCCATAATTTTTGGGATTTTTCTTCTGCCCTGGAAGATTTCTGTAAGTATCTGGTAGAAAAAAGCTCTTTAGAAGATTATCCTTTGAACCTGAAGGTGATGGAAAAATTATTTTCCATAAAAGAGGAAATTAAAAATGCCTTATTTAGCCACGAAGAATTTTCCCCGGAAGATATCTTTAAAATTTTTAAAGATAAATTAGAAAACGAGCTAATTTCTTTTTCCGGTTCACCCCTTAAGGGCTTACAAATCTTAGGATTATTTGAGACGCGCGCTTTAGATTTTGATAATGTTATTGTGATGGATGTGAATGAGGCGATTTTACCAAAACTGCGCATCTATGAGCCGCTTGTGCCGCGCGATGTGACGGTTTCTTTGGGTATTGAACGGCTGGAAAAAGAAGAGGAGATACAAAGGTATCAGTTTTTAAGACTTATTTCTTGCGCAAAAAATGTTTATCTTATCTATGAAGAAAGCAAAGACAAAGAAAAATCACGGTTTATTGAAGAACTCATCTGGAAAAGACAAAAAGAAAATGGTTCTTTAGAGGTTATCTCTATTCCAAAAGCGAGTTTTCAGATTAAAGTTTTGCCGAAAAAACTTAAGATAGAAAAAACTTCTCAGATTATTGATTACTTAAAAAATATGACTTATTCTGCTAGCCGGATTGATACTTATCTAAATTGTCCTTTAAAATTTTATTATCGCTATATTCTCGGACTAAAAGAAAAGGAAGAACTATCTGAAGACCCCGAAGGTTCAGATATTGGAAATTTTCTTCATGAATTGCTTAAAGAAACCTTTGGTAAATTTTTAAAAAGAAGACCGATTATTGATAAAGATTTTAAAGATTATTTTTTTAAGACCCTTGATAAAAGATTTCAGGAGGCATTTAAAGATAAGATGAAGGCAGATGCATTTATGCTGAAGGCAATCATTGATGAGCGGATGAAAAGATTTTTGGCTGAGGAGGAAAAGCGTAATGTAGAAGAGATTGTTGAATTGGAGAAGGAAAGAGAGTACACCGTTACTTTAGGAAAAAAAGATTTTAAATTTAGCGCAAAGACAGACCGCTTAGATAGATTAGCCGATGGCAGTCTTTTAATCATTGATTATAAAAGCGGCGCACAAGAGGTTATGCCCGTAAAGGCTGAGTCGATAAAGAAAATAGAGCTTTCGCGCCAGAATATCAAACATACGATTAAGTCATTTCAGTTGCCCATATATTTTTATTGTCTACAACAGATTTACAAAAATACCCCCTTGAACGTCAGTCTCTATTATTTAAGAACTTGCGAGATTAAACTGTATAATCAAGAAAATGCAACGATGGAGATATTTAAGCGGCCTTTAGAGTTTATTCTTGATGAAATCCTCAATCCCGAAGTAAAATTTCAGGCAGATGATGAGGATGTTTATTTGTGTAAAAATTGTGCGTATTTTTATTTATGCCGATAGGAGGGGAGAAAAATGGATGCCCGGATTTTATTGATTTTATTTACCTTGGTTAGTGCAGCGGCAGGTTTTTTTCTTCTGCTCAAACCTTCTTTGGCAATTGAGATCCAGAGAAGGTTTTACCTAAAGATAAACTGGAAGATGGAGCCAGTTTCCATGGCAAAAGAAATCCGCAATACCCGACTGATGGGTGTATTTTTAATTTGTATAGCCATTTTCATTATAATCTATATCTTTATAATTTAGTTTTGGCTAAAGGAGGATAAGATGGATAAAATTCTATTGCAGCAATTTTTTGCGCTCAGTATTTTTGCCTTATTTATGGGAATTTGTTTTTGTGATGGATTTAAATTACATATTTTAAGAAAACTGGTCTGGTGGGTGATATTTCTCATCATCTGCACTTATGTTTTTTTAAAAACGGCAGAATTCAATCTAGCGCTTATTTTACCTATTCCCTTAATCTTGGCTATTATTTTGGGTGAGTACGAAATTCAGAAGGCAAAAAAGAAAAATAGGCCTCATTAAACCGCAAGGATTTCTTCCGAAAAGGCATTGAGTAAGTCCTTAAAATCCTTTCGCATCCTTAAAGACGGAATGATGGAACCTGCCTGTTTTTTTAAGGCAATAATTTCTTTTTTGGCATAATCCAAGGTTTGCGTCTCAATGATTATCTTACGCACCTTTAATAAATCAGATTTATCTATTTTTTTCTTTGATAAGATTTTTTTGATAATCAATCTGTTCTGGCGACTTGAATTATGGCAGACGTGCCAGATGAGCATTGTCTTTTTGGCCTCCTTTAAATCCGAAAGAATAGATTTGCCGACTACTTTTTCACTGCCGAATATTCCCAAGATATCATCTTTTATCTGAAATGCCCTGCCCAGATATAGTCCATATCTGGTTAATTTCATAATCTGTTTTTTACTTGCGCCGGCGAGCGTTGCCCCGATGGTGAGAGGATAAACGAAGGAATAATAGGCGGTCTTTAAGTCGTATATTTTATAGATGTCATTTTTGGTGATTTTATCTATATCCTTTAATCCAGATACCAGCTCAACAAATTCTCCACAAGCAGTATAGATGGCGGCCTCAATAAATTTCTTTAAAGCCGCAGCTTTTCGTTCGGGCTGTTCTTTGATAGATAAAAAGGCGTCTAAACTCAGGGCATAGATAATATCACCGATGAGTATGGCGAGGTCCTCGCCGCTAAACTTAATATTTTTGTACCGACCTAAATAATTATCTAACAATTTATGCAAAGAAAGTTTCCCCCGTCTTAGGTAAGATTTATCAATAATATCATCATGCACCAAGAAGAAATCATGGAGTAGTTCAAAAGAGAGCGCGCTTTTATATAAACCAGGGACCTGCTTCTTGGCAAAGCCAAGATAACCAATCATAAAAAGCACCGGCCTTAAGCGTTTGCCTTTTCTTAAAGTGAAATTTTTTATATGGTTTAAAAGGAGGGCGGATATTTTAGGGAAGGAATATAACTTATCTAAATTGTAGGCGTAACGGAAGAGTTCTTTTTCTATTTTATTTTTTATTTCATTCAGCATAACCTTATGTTAACACATTGCCAGTATTTGCGCAAATAAAATACTTAAATAAAAAATTTGCCTTGACAATGAGCATTATTGTGTTACTATTATAAAAAACGTAATACTAATTAAAGGATGGTAGAATTAACCAGATTCGGGATATCTCTGGATAAGTCACTCCTCAGGCAGTTTGATGAGCATATTAAAAAGAAGCATTACACCAATCGCTCCAAGGCCCTGGCTGACCTTATCCGTAAAGATTTGATAAAAAATGAGTGGCAGGAGAACAAGACGGTTTGTGGGGTCATAACCCTCGTATACAATCACCACAAAAGGGAACTCGTCAATCGGCTGATGGATATTCAACACGATTATCATGACAATATCCTTTCTACACAACACCTGCACCTTGATGAAGATAATTGTCTTGAGATAATTGCGATAAAAGGAAAGGCAAAAAATATAAAAGAACTCTTTGGGAGATTTGAGTCCAGCAAAGGGGTAAAATACGCTGTTTTTACCGAGGCGACGACAGGAAAAGAAGTGGTGTAATTTTTTTTAATATTTGGTAGCACGAAAAATAAAAAAATAGCACAAAAAGGAGGGTTTATGCCAAGAATCATTAAGGTTATGGTGGCAGTAGTTATTTTAGGATTTTTTTGTTTTGCAAACCGACTTTTTGCGGCTCGCCCCCTTTCTACGGATGATACCGGCACTGTAGAAAAAGGGCATTTTGAGCTAGAATTTGGGGGTGGCTATTTTAAGGAGGTGGCACGCGCTGAAGAAACAAAAGAGGTGTTTAGGGCGACTT
>JAMWDD010000049.1 GCA_023818885.1 Candidatus Omnitrophota bacterium
AAGGTGGAGCAACAATAAGACCACGCTGACCTTTCCCGATAGGCGTTAATAAATCCATAATCCGCATGGAAATCTCATTCTGGGTTGTCTCTAAAACCAGTCGCTCATGCGGATAAACGGGAGTCAAATTATCAAACAAGACCTTTTCTTTCGCGACTTCGGGATTCTCAAAATTAACTGCCTCGACTTTAAGGAGGGCGAAATATTTTTCTCCTTCTTTTGGCGGCCGGATCTGACCGCTGACCGTATCTCCCGTTCTTAAATCAAATTTCCTGATCTGCGACGGAGAAACATAGATGTCATCCGGACAGGGAAGATAATTGTAGTTTGGCGACCTCAAAAAACCAAAACCTTCAGGCAAAATCTCTAAAATTCCTTCACCAAACATCAACCCTTCCTTTTCTGCCTGGGCCTGGAGAATTTTAAAAATCAGGTCCTGCTTTCTTATGCCGCTGATTCCATTCACATTTAAATCCTTGGCTAACTTATTAAGTTCAGTAATTTTCATATTTTTTAGCACACCGATATCCACTTTCTCCATTTTTCTCTCCTTGTTAAGAAAGTTTATCCCATATCTGTCTTACCTGAACAAACGTATCTTCTCGTCTGCCATTATTGTCAATTACAAAATCTGCTTTTTTTATCTTGTAACTCAAAGGTAACTGATATGATATCCTCTTTGATATTTCTTTTTTGCTTAAACCCGTCTTTTCCTTAAGTCTATTTATTTGTTTGTCTCTACTTGTTTTAACCACAATTAACTTATCTACAATCTCATCCAAACCAGTTTCAATAAGCAAAGGCGCATCCAATATTATAATTTTAGATTTATCCTTTTTAATCCTTTCTTTTATGGTACGGATTACTTCCGGATGAATAATCTTATTTAATTTAGTCAAGAAAGTTTTTTTAGAAAAAACAATTCGGGCTAATTTTTTTCTGTCAATGGCCGTGCAATTTTTTTTAAGAATCTTTTTTCCAAAGACACTGATAAGCTTTTGATAAATTAATGTATGGGGTTGAATCAGTCGGTGGGCTATCTTATCGGCATCGATAACTTTAGCCCCCAGACGCTTAAACATCCCTGCGACGGTGGTTTTACCGGTTCCCCAGCTGCCAGTTAACCCTATCTTCATGCCTTAAAAACCAATTTTTTATAGAGTTTCACATATTTCTGCGCTGATTCCTCCCAAGAAAAATTTGTCTGCATCCCGCTTATCATTAATTTTTGCCATGCCTTCTTATTTTTATAGGTGGAAATGGCTTTTTTGACTGTTTTTAAGAAATCATCTTTTGTATATTTGCTAAATACAAAGCCATTTTTCTCATTAACTGTATCCGCCAGACCACCGGTCTTATAAACCAAAGGTATGGTGCCGTAACTCATACTAATCATCTGACCCAAGCCGCAGGGCTCGTAATGCGACGGCATAAGGAAAATATCACATCCGGCATAAATCTTATGCGCGAGAGGGTCATCAAATTTTAAATGCAAAGAAACAACTTTAGGATATCTTTTAGCGATATCTTCTAAAATGACGTGGTATTTTAAATCGCCGGTTCCTAAGATTACCAATTGAAGCTCTAATTTACAGAATTGCTCTATGGCAAGCGCAAATATATCGAGGCCCTTCTGCGCTGCCAATCTTGAGACCATGCCAAATAAAGGGACATTTTTCTTGGGTAGACCGCAGAGTTTCTGCAGGGCCTCTTTATTCTTGTATTTGTCACTTAATTTCTTAAGCGAGTATCTCTTAAAGATATATTTGTCAGTTGCCGGATTCCAGATAGAGTAGTCCAGGCCATTTATTATTCCAAAGAGTGTATCCTTTCTTTTATGTAATACGCCTTCCAGGCCAAAGCCGAACTCTTTGGTCTGGATCTCTTTGCTGTATTTGACACTGACAGTATTTATCGCATCGGAAAATACGATACCACCCTTTAAAAGATTTATCTTGTCATAAAACTCCAGCGCCTCCATATTAAAAAGACCCCAGTCAAGCCCTAATTTGGGAAATTCCTCTTTAGAAAATAGACCTTGATAGCCGATATTATGGATGGTAAACAATGTCTTTATCCCCGCATAAAAAGGGTCTTTGTTGTAGAGATTTTTAAGATAAATAATCACCAGCGCCGACTGCCAATCGTGGCAGTGGATAATATCCGCCTTAAAATCTATTTCCTTTAATAATTCCAGAGCCCGTCGGCTATAATGAGAAAACCGGTCTAAATTATCGGGATAATCACCGGTCTTTTCGCCATATAATCCTGGCCGATTGAAAAATTGTTCATGCTCTATAAAATAAACAGGTACTCCTATCTCATCGTTCACCAATACGTCAGGACTAATTTTCCTCAATCTAAACCCTGCATCAAGCACTTGTTTATATTTGGGCATAATGATAATTACCTCATGTCCCAATTTCTTTAACGCAAGCGGCAATGCGCCAGAAACATCGGCTAGGCCACCGGTCTTGGCAAAAGGAACAACTTCACTAGAACATACCGCAATCTTCATCTGACCTCCTCCATTTCTAACCAGTTTTTACCCTTCTTTATACCCACCTTTATAGGAACTATCAATTTCAATACGCCTTCCATCCTTTCTTTTATCATCGCCACTACCACCTCAATTTCTTCTTCAGGCGCATCAAAAAGGAGTTCATCATGAATTTGTAAAATCATTTTGGTTTTAAATTTTTCTAATCCCTTAGAGATGTTCACCATCGCCAATTTAATCAAATCTGCGGCGGAACCTTGAATGGGTGCATTTACTGCCTGTCTCTCAGCAAAAGAACGAATCGCCTGATTCTTGTTATTAATCTCGGGGATATATCTTCGTCTGCCCAATAAGGTCTTGACAAAACCCTCTCTTCTTGCCGTTTGAATCTGGTCGTTTATATATTCTTTAACCTTGGGGTATCTTAAAAAGTATTCATCAATAAAATTTCTTGCCTCTTGCTGTGCAATGCCCAAATCCTGTGCCAGACCAAAAGGACTCAGGCCATAAATAATCCCAAAATTAATCCTCTTGGCGGTCTCACGCATCTCATCGGTCACGGAATCTTCATCGGTTGCGTATAATAAACTGGCAGTAAAACGATGAATGTCTTTATCTTGCTCAAATGCCTTAATAAGCGAAGGGTCTTTGGAAAAATGTGCTAAAATCCTTAACTCAATCTGAGAATAATCGCTACTTAAAAGAAAATTTTTTTGGGAACTCGCCACAAAGGCCTTGCGGATCTGCTTTCCCTCCTCGCTTTTTATCGGGATATTCTGCAGATTAGGATTTACAGAACTGATCCTTCCCGTTTCTGTGCCAATCTGATTAAAAGAGGTATGAATTTTACCGGTTGCAGGATCTAATAAATCCGGCAAGGTATCGATATAAGTATTTTTTAATTTCATCAGGCGCCGGTAATCCAATAATAAAGCAGGCAAGGCATGCTGTTTGGAGAGGGCAACCAATACTTCTTCATTAGTGGAAGGCCCGGTTTTGGCTCGTTTAATTACCGGCAGATGCAACCTCTCAAAGAGAACCTCCGCCAATTGTTTAGGCGAGTTGATATTAAATTCTGTGCCGCTTAATTGATAAATCTTATCTATCAAGTCTATCAACTTATTTTCCGTGCGGCGAGATAAAGCTTTTAAAAAATCTTTATCTATATTGATACCGTTAATCTCCATCTGGGAAAGCACATCAATTAAAGGCATTTCCATATTGTAGTATAAATCGGATAACTCTCTTTCCAACAAGATTTTTTCTAATCTTGGTTTTAATTTAGAGAGGACTTCAATTTCTCTGGGCTTCTCCAATTCCTCCGGTAGTCTTTCCTGTAAATATTCCCATACAAGTTCTGAAAGCGTCAGGCCCGAATGCGCCGGATTAATCAAGTAGGCAACGACCTTGACATCAAAATAAGGGCCTTTTAATTCTAGGCCATTTTTAGAAAATAGGAATTTTAATGCCTTAAGGTCATAGCCGATTTTTTGCAGAGAGTTGTCCAGCAAAAGCGTCTTAATCTGGGAACCGGGTTCCTTAAATTTAAAGATATTTTTTCCATCATCTGATAAAAAAATACCACCTATTTTTCCGGCGTCTATAAAACAACTGATAAAAATCTGGCGGGAAATTTTATCTTTTATTTCTTCATCTTTTAATTCCTGGAAGGCAAAGGACTTTTTTTCTCTGGCGGGTGGTAAATCCTTAACCAAGGTCTTGAATTCTAAACTTTTAAATATCCTAAATAATTGCTCGTAATCTGGCTCTTTGAGCTTTAAGTCCTCTAAGTTAAACTCAAGAGGAACTTCGTCATTTAATTTTGCTAATTCTTTACTCAATTCAATCATCTTTATATTATTTTTTATAAGTTCCTTTAATTTTTCACGTTCTATTTTATCAATGTTGTTTAAGAGATTATCTAAACTGCCGAATTTGGCAATCAACTCAACCGCGGTCTTTTCTCCTATCCCTTTGACGCCAGGTATATTATCTACCGCATCACCCATCAAGGCAATAATATCAAGGATGTAGGGGGGATTGACTCCAAAATATTCTCTCACCTTATCCGCGGTATAAATCATATCTTCGTCTTTATGGGGGGATAAAACCTTAACATTATCGGTGACTAACTGCATTATATCCTTGTCCGCGCTCACAATCGTTATCTCCAGACCTTTTTGGCTTGCCTTTTTAACTAATGTAGCAATTACATCATCGGCCTCATAGCCCTCCTGCTCAAAAATTGAGATTTTATAGGCCTGGATAATCTCTCTTATATATGGAAGTTGACTGGATAGTTCAGCGGGCATTGCCGGACGCTGGATCTTATATTCCTGAAATTTCTTAATTCTAAAGGTATCGCGGGAGACATCAAAACAGACAGCCAGATAATCGGGTTTATGTTCTTTTAAGATTTTATTTAAAATATTTACAAATCCATAGATTGCACCCGTGGGCTGACCAAAAGAAGTAGATAAACCTCTAATCGCATAGAAGGCGCGATAACAAAATGCTGTTGCATCAATCAGATATAGTTTTGGTTTTCCCATTAAAGATACTTTGTCATGGTGAACTTTTGGGTGTGAATTTATCCTTTAGAATTTCTGGCCGGAAAATTTTCGGGAGCTTCCTAAGTGCTTAATATTACTATACATAAAAAAAATAAAAAAGCAAGAATTTTTATACCAGAGGCGGCAGAGAAAGAGCAGGATGTTTTACCTTTTCTAAAAACGGGATTAATTCTTCCGTGGTTGTGGCCTGCGTCTCATCTGCAATCTTATCCACTAAATCCGGCTCGCCCAATTCTTCGCAACGTTTTTTTAACTTATCGCCTAAAACTTCTTTTAATTCCTTGGGCATCCAGACAATGCGGCGCAAGCCCCCCTCTGCTTGAATAAATTTCTTACTTACAATATAAAGTTTGCCGATGCCCAAAAAACCCGGGGTCTGCACCCCGCCACCTACTGAACCAGCCAAAGTAGTAAAGGTCATGCCAGAAGGTGTCATACCCGAGTAATCACGATGGACAATCATAAATCCATTTGCCTCAGGGATTATTGCCACAATACACTCAAAACAACCACAAGAGGTCTGTGGAGAATCCATCAAAGAATACATACTTACTTTACTTACGGTCTTGTTGGACTTTTGATACACAAAATCATTGATATTTTTCCATTGGCCTAATTTCTCATCAAGAAGCTTTCCTTTTAAAATAGGCTGATTCGGCCCCGAAGGCATAATCTCATAGGAGGCCTTTCCATCCAGCCAGGAATAGGCGCCACACAATCCCAGACGCTCCGGCGTAATAATACAGACATGATTTGGCGCAAAGGACTGGCACAATAAACATGAATAGAAGGTATCTACGCTTTCATCACTCATCCCGCTGATGCGCTCATCACGTTCATTATAAGTTTTTTGGGCAAGGGGCAATAATTTTTCTACATCTTCTTGTCTTGTATAAAGTTTAACCTGAACCTTATCCACAATTGCGCTGTATTCCTGATGTAACATCGCATGCAAAATAATACCAATGTGTTTGAGCCTAAATCCTTTGGCAAAGGCATCTTTAGAAATTCTTATCCAGTTCATATCGCGCTGACCAACATGCATCAGGCCCATTGCGTAATTGATAAAACGGTGGATCTGGCGTTCCAGTATCGGCTCAAAATCTGTCTGCATCTTACGGCCAGCTACTTCCACAATAATTGCTAAAGGCAGGGATTTACTGCCTTCTTTTAGTTGGTCTATATCTGGGCCAATTAACTCTATCTTTGCATCTTCAACCTCAGCCATCGATCTTGTGGTCAAATATTCAAAGGCAATACTTGCCTTTCCGCCAAACTCTACATAGAGATTTTCTCTTCTTACACGTTCACCTTCAAAGGCCGCGGCGTAAGCAACCGGGATAGGTATCTTAGATATTTTTACCTTTACTCCCCTTACCTCAATACAACGGGAAACAATTTTTTTATAATCCCGTTCTTTGACTAATGCCTCGTAAGTAGTAATACCGGAAGGTTTGATTTCTGGAATATCAGTATCGGCGATAATGGGAAAGCCCATATTGATTGCACCGGCGCCGGTGGCATATTTAATATCATCCAGTTCACCCAAGACCAAACCAAAGGCAAAGACACGTTCCTTCGTATATAAAAGGCATTTCTGTGCCTGTCCCGGCTTAATCCCGCCAAAGGTCAATGCTGAACGAATCGCCCAGTTTAAAGGATAAATCGCCGAAAGTGTATCACGGCCATAAGGAACAATATAATTATCCCAGCCCATCTGAACATTTTCTTCTAACAACTGGTCAATTATAGAACGGCCTTTGACTTGAGAACCTACAAACACCAAAATATTTCTTTCCTGAAGTTCACGCACAATCTCCACTGCTACTTTGTTATCTGGTGCTGCCCCTAATATCGCAGCAAAACCCGGCATCCGGCCATCCACTAACTGTATTCCCAAAGAGCGCATAATCGTATCGGTAAAAAAGCCATTACAATCTTTTTGTGGTTCTTCCTGATAAAGATAACGCAGGGCCATAATTATCTCTTCGCAAAATAAAGTGGCTATTCCGGCATTTAAGGCATCGCCTAAATAAGGAAGCCAAATTTTGTCTGTGGGTAATTGGGGTAATAAAGATTTGGCGTGTTCTAAAATCGGAATCACATCATTTAAGGTCTCTACCTTTATTCCCAAAAGGGCATTGGCGAAGGGAAGATAAAATGCCGTCTCAGGAAAACCGATTTTTGCATCTTTTCCTTTTTCTTTAATTGCCCTGTCTAAAAAATCAACCGCCTGCTTATAGATTTCCTGCGCCCCTCTAATAGCGGCGCTGGCCACAATCTTAGACATAGATTTTCTCTCTTTCTTTTAACAAATCCCTGATCTGGGGGTACCCAAAATTTTCTTTCAATAATTTATCTTTGAAGCCAGTTAAATCGATTTTCTCGCGTATTAATCTTAAAAATAAACCGCTATTTTTTATATCACCTACTAATACTGCGCCGACAAGCAAATTACCTCTTATAATTAACTTCTTATAAATATTTGTCTTCTCATCCAGAATTTTTATCTCTTCAAATAAATGCCTTTCTTCTTCTTTTATTTTATATATACCCAAAGAAATAACCGGCAGGCCAAAAAATTCTATGGAGTTCATACCCAAAGAGCCATCGTATTGTCTTTTTTCACCCATCATATTCAGCCCTGCAATCCTGCCCTGTTCAACTGCCACCGGCCAAAGCGCATTAACAGTATAACTGCCTAAGACAATATCAAAACTCTCGCAGACATCACCAGCGGTATAAATATTGGGAATATTTGTCTGTAAAAATTCATTGGCAACTATGCCTTCATTGACCTTAATCTCAGTATCCTTGACTAAATCAATATTTGGCAAAACACCCTTTCCCACGATTACTAAAGATGCTGCAAATACCTTTCCTGAATCCAATTTTACGGCTTTGATATCACCGTTGCCAATAATCTCTGCCGCATCCTGACCTAAAATTATATCGATACCATTCTCTTCCAATTTTTTCTGCACAAAAGAAGCGCCACAAAAATCTAACATCTGAGAAAGAACTTGTCCAGATTTAATTACCACCTTTACATCCACTCCCCTTTTCTTCAAGGCATATGCGGCCTTAAGGCCAATAAGGCCACCGCCTAAAACACAGGCGGCTTTTGTCACAGCC
>JAMWDD010000050.1 GCA_023818885.1 Candidatus Omnitrophota bacterium
CCTTTTATCTCTAAGAAAATTGGCCTTGACCCAGCAGTATTAGCCGGCCCAATTACCACCTCTATAGTTGATGTGGGAGGGCTGATAATATATTTTAAAATTGCGCAATTATTGATTCCTGCTCTTCGCTGAGATTACCTCAATATGGATCAGGACTTACAGACCAAAGCCAAAAAATATTCAAAGCAAAAATATATTTTAACCATTTTGGAGATAGTATATTCGGCGGGCTTAATTGTCCTCTTCCTTTCGCTGGGCATCTCAAGAGGTATAGCAGATTTTCTAAGAAATGTAATCAAAAATAATTTTGTCGTAATTTGCGTTTATGTATTTTTTGTAACGTTTACTTATTCCATTTTATCTTTTCCGATTAATCTTTACCGTTCTTTTATTCTGGAACATAAATTTAATCTCTCCGCACAAAGCTTTAAAAACTGGTTTGGCGATTTTTTAAAATCATTAATTATTTCTTGCCTCCTCTTTTTGATATTAACAGAAGCATTTTATTTTATACTTCATAGATTTCCTTATTTCTGGTGGTTGGTGGTAGCCGTCTTTTGGATTTTATTTAGTGTTGTCCTTACAAAATTGACGCCGGTGTTAATCATCCCCCTTTTTTTTAAATATAAGACAGTCGCGGATGTGGCTTTAAAAGAACGGATTAGGAAACTCGCGGCTAAAATGGGAATTAAAATTTTGGATGTTTACCAGATAGATTTCAGCAAAAAGACACACAAGGCAAATGCAGGTTTTGTGGGGATAGGTAGAACAAGGCGTGTGATATTGGCCGACACCTTAAAAGATAAATATAACGATGATGAGATAGAAGTAATTCTTGCCCATGAATTTGCGCACTATCGCCAAAAGCACCTTATAAAATTGATTCTGATAAATTCTTTTTTTATCTTTGTTTTGCTTTACCTTATCTTTAAATCCAGCAATTTTGTTTTAAATGCTTTTAAATTGGGCTCATTAAGCGATATCGCCAATCTACCCATAATTTTATTCTACACGATTATTTTTAATGTAATTCTCGCACCTTTTGTTAACGCCATATCGCGAAAATTTGAAAGAGAGGCGGATAGCTTGTCCATTAAATTTACCGGTGCCAGAGAAGCATTTGTTTCCGTGATGCAAAAACTTGCCCAGCAGAATTTAGCCGATACAAGCCCAAATAAATGGATTAAGTGGTTTTTCTTTGACCACCCGCCGATACAAGAACGCATAAAAATGGCAGAGGGATAATAGTTAACAGCGCATATTAGAAAACAATTTTCATTTTTATTTGACATCAGTTTTTTATGTGCTATATTAAATATATGCAAACAGCGGGCGCCTTAAATTCTTAAGGCGCCTTCATCTTTATGGGGTTGGAAAAGGCAATGAATGAAAAAGTCGGTTTTGATAATGAGAAGTATCTGAAAGAACAGACGGCAGCTATTTTAGGCCGCGTTAAAAATTGTGGCAATAAATTGTATCTAGAATTCGGCGGAAAACTCTGCTTTGATTACCATGCGGCAAGGGTCCTACCCGGTTACGATCCTAATGTAAAGATAAGATTATTGCAGCAGTTAAAAGATAAAGTAGATATTGTGCTGTGTATTTATGCTGGAGATATTGAGCGCGGCCGGGTCCGTGGTGACTTTGGCATAACCTATGACGCCGCTACTTTAAAGCTGATTGACGACTTAAGAAAGTGGGGATTGGATATTTTGGCGGTGGTGATTACACGCTTTATGAATCAGTCAGCCGCACTGATTTTTAAGAATAAGTTAGAACACCGCGGAGTGAAAGTTTATTTGCATTATCCGATAGAAGGATATCCTACCAATGTGGATTTGATTGTGAGTGATGAGGGTTTTGGTAAAAATGAATATATAGAAACTAAAAATCCCATTGTCGTGGTAACCGCACCAGGCCCGGGAAGTGGTAAGCTTTCGACCTGTCTTTCGCAGCTTTATCATGAACATAAACGCGGTATAAAGGCTGGTTATGCAAAATTTGAGACCTTTCCCATCTGGAATTTAGCACTTAAACATCCGGTAAATGTTGCTTACGAGGCAGCCACCGCGGATATACAGGATTTTAATTTGGTAGACCCGTTTCATTTAAATAAATACAACGAGACCGCCATAAACTATAATCGCGACGTAGAAAGTTTTCCTATCCTAAAACTTATATTAAATAAAATTTTTGAAAAGAACGTGGATTTACCAATGTATAATTCACCTACCGATATGGGAGTGAATCGTGCCGGATTTGGAATAATAAATGATAATGTAGTTTCTGAGGCGGCAAAACAGGAGTTAATTAGAAGGTATTTTCGCTATAATACAGAATATGTTTTAGGCATAGAGAAGAAGGAAACCGTAGATAGGGTTTTACTTTTGATGGAAGAATTGGGTGTAAAAATTACTGATAGACCAGTAGTGGAAGTGGCCAGAAAAACAGCGGAGGAGGCAGAAGCAAAAGGAAAAGGCAATCTTGGTATATATTGTGGTGCAGCTATTCAACTTAAAGATGGTCGCATTGTTACGGGTAAGAATTCGCCATTAATGCATGCTGCTTCAAGTTTGGTTTTGAATGCAATTAAGGTTTTGGCAAACATTCCTGATGAAATACTTTTACTTTCGCCGTATGTTATAAGTCAGATTTCAAAATTAAAAGAAGAGATTTTAGATGCAGAATCTGAGAGTTTAGATTTGGAAGAAACTTTGATTGCACTTTCTATTAGTGCGGCTACCAATCATACAGTTGAATTGGCAATGAAAAAACTAACCGATTTAAAGGGGTGTGAAGTCCATATGACGCATATCCCGACTCCCGGTGATGAGGTGGGTTTAAAAAGATTAGGTGTAAATTTTACTTGCGATGGAAAGTTCTCTTCGCGTAATCTCTTTGTAACATAATGCCCGTTAATAACCGGTTTTAACCGGATTCTTTAATCCATTTTATTTTATAAAATCTAAAATTATTTTTGCCGCTCTTTTAGATGCACCCGGCTCGCCCAGAAGAATTTTTATTTGGGCAAGATTTTGGGTGATTTGAGTTAACCTGGCAGGGTTATTGAGGGTATGCACTACATAGTCAGCAATTAGCTTTGGCCGGGCGCGGGTTTGAATAAATTCCGGGATGATTCTTTTACCTGCCACAATATTTACCATCCCAATAAAGGGTAATTTTACCTGTGGCCGATATAATAAATAATTTAGAGTTCCCATCTTATAAATAATCACAAAAGGTTTTTGCATAATTGCGGTTTCTAAGGTCGCAGTCCCTGAAGCCACCAGGCAGAAATCGGAGGCATTTAAACAATCATAAGGAAGGCCTTCAATAATTTTAAAATCAAGGCCAGCATCTTTTAAGATCTCTTTATAAAGGGCTAATTCTAAGTTTTTTGGTTTGGCAATAAGAAATTCTACCTCGGGTAGTTGTCTTTTGAGCAAAAAAGCAACCTGCTTCATTACGGGCAGGATGTTTAATATTTCAGATTTTCTTGAGCCCGGCATAAGAAGAATACATTTTTTTTCTAAAGATATGCCATATTTTTTAAGAAACTCTTCCTTGGTTTGGGTGGGTTTGACGATATCAAGAAGGGGATGGCCAACAAAGTCTACTTCCATACCATATTGTTTGTAGAAGTCCTTCTCAAATTTAAATAAAACAATCATTTTAGAAATGTATTTTTGGATGGTTCCCATTCTTCCTCGCCGCGAAGCCCAGACCTGAGGGCTAACATAATAGATAGTGGGTAGGCGCTTATTTATTGCCTTGGCAAGTCGCAGATTAAATCCGGAGAAATCCACCAGGATTAGAGCATCAAATTTTTCTTCCCTTATTTTTTTAAGGATGAAGTTTTTTAAAGCGATAAATTTAGGAAGTTTTTTTAAAACATCAAACAGGCCTAAGACGGCGAAATCTTTTATGTCCGCATAAGTTTCCACACCTGCTTGACGCATAAGCTCGCCACCTATGCCACAGATTTTTATCTCGGGCTTAATTTCTTTTATTGCGTTTACAAGGTAACTGGCATTAAGGTCTCCCGATGGCTCGCCGGCAATGATTAAGATTTGTTTTTCTGCCATATCTGATTCTGGATTTCTAAGGCGACGGCCAGGGCATCGCGGGCAACTGTGCCTGAGACAAGAGGTGTTTTGCGATTGATAACGCAATCAATGAAAGATTCTAGTTCTTTTTTTAAGGGTTCTTCTTTTTCAATAGGCAGGTTTTCTTGTAAGATTCTGCCGCCATCTTTTCGGTATACGCGGGCCTTCGCTTCTTTATAATCTAAAGAGATATAGGTATTCTCTTGGAATATCCTGATTTTGCGGATTACATCATCGGAGACCCGACTGGCAGTCAGATTCGCAACACAACCATTCTCAAAAGTAATCCGCGCATTGGCAATGTCTTCAAAAGGGGTAAGGACATTTATGCCCACGGATTCAATTTTTTTAATTTTGTAAGAAATCAACCCCAAGATTATATCTATATCATGGATCATCAAATCTAAAACTACTCCCACATCCAGGGAACGCCGGCTAAAAGGGCTTAAGCGATGGCATTCAATAAATTTCGGCTCTTTAATAATTTTTAAGGTAGCAGTAAAGGCAGAATTAAATCTTTCTACATGGCCGACCTGCAGTATCAAATCTTTAGATTTTGCTATATCAATTAAGCCATCCGCCTCTTTTAGTTCGGTAGTAAATGGTTTTTCCACTAATGTATGAATGTCGTGTTCGAGGAAATCTCTGACTATCGCATAATGGAGCTGAGTAGGGACGGCAATACTTACCGCCTCAACCTTATCGAATAAAGCGCGGTAATCTGAATAGGCGGCGACACGAAAAGCGCGGGAGATGTCTTTAAGACGTTGGGGGTCGGTATCGCAGACCGCTACCAATTCGCAGGCCTTCAGATTTTTATAGATGCGCGCATGGATGCTACCTAAGTGGCCGACGCCAATGACCGCTACTTTTATTTTATTCAGCATTTAATCCCCTAATTATTACTTTTATACTATCAAAACGCTGGACAGAAGTCAACCACTATGGCATAATATAAAACCTATGAAAGATTATCTAAAACTCTTAAGATTTATTAAGCCACACCTTGCTCAATTTATCTTGGCGGCGATATTTATGGTCTTCTCCGCCATATTTGATGGTGTTTCTCTCGGTATGATTGTGCCTTTTACCGATAAGATTATGACCAATAAGCCAATTATAATACCTGCCCAGATGCCGGCCTTTTTAGCAAATTTTATTCTAAAAATAAACTCTGCCCCTCCTTTGGCCTTGCTTAAATGGATGATTTTGGTGGTGTTTATTTTATTTTTTTTAAAAGGAGTGGTAGGGTTTTTGCAGTCTTATCTTATGTCAGATATCGGCCAGAAGGTAGTGAGAGATGTGAGAGATGCCTTATACACAAAGATTCATACTTTATCTATGGATTATTTTACACACAAACGCGCGGGTGAATTGGTCTCCCGCATTACTAATGATGTGAAACTGATAGAAAATGCAGTGTCATATGGTTCAACAGATTTAATCTATCAGTCAGCCCAGGTAATACTTTTTACCTTCCTTATCTTTTACATTTATTGGAAACTAGCTCTGATTTCGCTTATTCTGCTTCCGGCAATCAGTTTCCCGATTATTAAAGTGGGAAAGATTTTAAAAAAAATCTCCTATAAGAGCCAAGAGAAGATGGCGGATATTAATTCCATTCTGATGGAGACAATTTCGGGCATAAGAATCGTCAAGGCATTTTCTGCGCAGGACTATGAGATAAACAAGTTTAGAGACAGTAACACCAGTTACTACAAATTGACGATGAAGGGAATAAAGCGCGTGCTTATATTAAGTCCGGCTACGGAGATATTGGGCGTGGTCGCCGGTTTAGTTATCGTGGCCTTAGCCGGCCGGGATGTGATTGCCGGCAAGATTTCTTTCGGCGTATTCGGTTTATTTTTGGGCTCTTTGTTTTCATTAATCCGGCCTTTTAAGAAATTAAGTCAGGTAAATTCAATAAATCAACAGGCCTTAGCCGCGGTCGGGCGCATCTATGAGGTCTTAAATGCCCAGCCCTCAGTGATTGAGAAAAAGGGCGCAAAAGAGCTTTCTGGCTTCAGGAATTCTATAAGATTTGAGAATGTCTGGTTTAGTTACGGCCACCACGATGTATTGTGCGATATAAACTTGGAAGTAAGGGTAGGCGAGATTGTAGCGATCGTGGGACCATCGGGAGTGGGTAAATCTACTCTGGTGGATTTGCTTCCTAGATTTTATGACCCTCAGAAAGGACGTATCCTTATCGACGGCTGCGATATAAAGGAGGTGACATTGGATTCTTTGCGCCACCAGATTGGCATTGTCAGTCAGGAAAACATCCTTTTTAACGATACCATTAGAGCAAATATTGCTTATGGCAATCCACAGGCGGATGACGCCAGGATTATTGAAGCAGCAAAACAGGCGTATGCCCACGATTTTATTACAAAATTGCCGCAAGGTTACCGGACGGTAATTGGAGATAGGGGAGTGAAACTCTCCGGCGGTGAACGCCAAAGGATTGCGGTAGCCAGGGCGTTATTTAAAAATCCTCCCATCCTTATTCTTGATGAAGCCACCTCGCAATTGGATACCGAATCAGAACGACTCCTGCAGCAGGCCCTGGAGCGACTGATTCAAAACCGCACCGTATTTGTGATTGCCCACCGTCTTTCCACTATCAGAGATGCCCATCAGATTATTGTTCTTGATAAAGGTCGTATTGTTGAACAGGGCACCCACAGCCAACTTATGCAAAAAGATGGCTTGTACAAGCGGCTCATTCAATTACAAGAGTCCAGTGTCGCTTAATAAAAAATAGTTGCATAAGGTATTTTAATTTGATATACTTATACACTACTTTTTAGTCCACAGAGGTCATTAATTAAAAAGGAGGGTAAGGTTTGCCGAGTGATTTAATAAAACAGTTATTAGAAGCAGGGGTTCATTTTGGGCACCAGACCAAGCGCTGGAATCCTAAAATGGCCAGGTTCATCTTTGACCAGCGGTTGGGGATTTATATCATTGATTTAGAAAAAACCGAAGAGTGCTTAAATAAGGCGCGGGATTTTCTCTTTGGTTTAGCCAGCAAAGGCGAGACCGTCCTTTTTGTAGGCACCAAAAGACCGGCCAAAGAAATAATAATCAAGGAGGCCAATCGTTGCGGGATGTATTATGTAGCCGAGCGTTGGTTAGGCGGGTTACTTACCAATTTCTCCACCATTCAAAAAAGCATAAACCGGCTTAAAGAGATAGAAAAGATGAAACAAAATGGTGATTTTGCCAAATTTACTAAAAAAGAGGTAGCGAATTTTGAAAAGGAATTAGAAAAATTGAATAAGAATTTTGGTGGCATTAAAAATATGGAGAGATTACCGGCTGCGCTCTTTGTTATAGATGTTAAAAAAGAGGAGACTGCAGTTTTAGAAGCCAAGCGTTTAGGTATTCCGGTTGTGGCTTTGATTGATACAAATTCTAATCCTGACAACATTGATTATCCCATACCCGGCAATGACGATGCGGTCAGGTCCATAAGCCTGATAACCAGCCTTGTTGCTGATAGTATCATAGAGGGTAGGAAGAATTTCTTGTCGTATCTGGCACAGGAAACCACGTTACCTAAAAAAGAAGCGGAGGCGTCGCAAGTTGAGGCGAAGGGGGAAACAGTGGCAGCCGAGAGTGTGATAAAAGAGATCGAAGAAGAGATCCTGGAAAGTAGTAGCAAAGAAGAGATACAAAAACCAGTTAAAAAAGGTCGGGCTAAATCCGCCAGTGTTCCTAAGCGCACTAAGGAGAAGGAATAGAAATGCAAATACCTTTGGAATTGATAAAAGAATTACGCCAAGCCACATCTGCCAGTATTAGCGACTGCCGCAGAGCTCTGGAGGAGGCAGGTTTGGATTTAAACAAGGCAACGGAAATCCTGCGTAAACGCGGATTAGAAATAGCGCAAGAGAAACGCGACCGAATTGCGCGTGAGGGTCGGATTGAATCATATGTTCATCTGGGCAATAAGATTGGCGTATTGCTGGAGGTAAATTGTGAGACCGATTTTGTGGCGCGCAATGAAGATTTTTGCCAGTTTACCAAAGATGTGGCGATGCAAATCGTCGCCACCAACCCGCGTTATATTAGGAAGGAAGATATACCT